>JAQGNM010000394.1 GCA_028291845.1 Massilia sp.
CAACTTCGCCATCCGCAGGCCGGCCGCGGCGACGCTGTGGATCGAGGCGCCGCCGGCGCCGCGGCCTGGCGACACCGCGCCGGCCAGCGACACGTCACCGGTAAACCACAAGTCACTGGTTAACCGCACGCCGCAGCGCCGATTCTCCACCACCTTCGGCATGCTGGCCGGCGCCGCCCGCCACGCCGCCACCTACGGCCTGACGCGGCGCCCGCTGATGCTGCTGCCCTACCTGGGCTACGGCAGCGCCGGCGCCTTGACGGTGCGCGGACGGGTGCTGCAGGAAAGGGCGTTTTCGCCGCAGCAGGCCGGCGACAGCGGCTGGCGCAACCTGGCGGCGCTGTACCGCCGCCTCGAATCGGACGAGGTGGCGGGCGAAGCGGTGGCGGCCACCTTCGATGGCCAGACTTACCTGACCCGCACCGACAACGGCGGCTATTTCAGTTTCGATATCCGGCCGTCGCGCGGCCGGCCGCCGGCGCCGGGCTGGGTCAGCGTCGAACTGGCCTTGCCAGACGCCGCCGCCGAGCATGGCGAAGCAGGCGGGCCGCCGGTGCGCGCCGCCGCCCGCGTGCTGGTGCCGGACGGCGGCGCCCGCTTCGGCGTCATCAGCGACATCGACGACACCGTGTTGTGGACCAACGTCACCAACAAGCTCAACATGGCGCTGATGCTGGCGCGCTCCAATCCCTACACGCGCCAGCCGTTCAAGGGAGTCGCGGCGTTCTACCGTGCGCTCCACGCAGGGGCGCCCGGCGCAGGTGTGCCTGGCCGAACGGCGCCCGGCGACAGCCGGCCGGGCGCGGGCAACCCGCTGTTCTACGTCTCGAGCAGTCCCTGGCACCTGTTCGGCCACCTGGTCGAATTCCTGCGCGCACAAGGCTTGCCGCTCGGGCCGCTGATGTTGCGCGAACTGGGCCTGAAACAGCTTCTCAAGCTCAACCAGCACGGCAACCACAAGCTGGAAAAAATCGAGCACATCCTGGCCACCTACCCCACCTTGCCCTTCATCCTGATCGGCGACAGCGGCGAGCAGGACCCGGAAATCTACGCGGAGGTGGTGCGGCGCCATCCGGGCAAGGTACGGGTGATCTATATTCGCAACGTCAATCCCGATCCGGCCCGCATCGCCGCCCTCGACCGCCTGGTCGCCAGACTGGCCGCTGCCGGCACCGAGCTGATCGTGGCGGCCGACAGCGAAGCGGCCGCCGTGCACGCCGCCCGCGAAGGTTTGATCGACCCGGCGCGGCTGGAGGAAGTGCGCGCCGACGTCAGGGCTGCCGGCGCCGCCTGACTGACGGCGGCCTGCTACTGTTTGCTTTATCGCGGCGTGAGGATGTGGCGGAAGGTCGGTTCGATCTGGCGCGCGTGCAGGTGCCTGACGATGTCTTCCAGGGTGGCGTCCTTGAGCAGCAATCCTTCCGCCGTGCCGGCCTGGGGCGCCAGGGCCGGGGCCGCATCGGCTGGCGTCGCGCTGCCGCGCAAGCTGGCCAGCGCCGCCGCGAAGGCGGCGGCGTCGATGCTTTTCAAGCCTTCCAGAAAACCCACCTGGGCGCCGACCGGCGGCGCCATTTCCAGCGCCGGCTCGTCGGCGAACGAAGCGCCCATGCCGGGATGGATGAAGGCTGCCCACTTGCCGTTGGCCTGGCGCCCCGGCGGCAACTCCACCTGCGTGACGATGGCGCCGTTGCCCTTGTCGTCAGGCAGATATTTGCCATGCAGCAAGGCAGCGAATGCCGCCAGCTCGGCGGCCGGCGCAGGGGATGCCAGCGACAGCCACAACTGAAAACCGTGGCCTGAAATGCTCACCGCCGGCGCCGGCAGGCCGAGATCGTCGCGCACGGCGTTGGCCAGGGTGCACAGGGCGCGCCACTGCTGCTCTCCCCTGGCGGCGCCGCCAGCGGAAAAATCGAGGACGATGGCGCGGCCCAGCCCCTCGGGGGAAACCAGTTCGAGGGCGAGGGTTTTCACGCCCAGCAGGTGCTGCTCGAGCCGGGCGGCGGTCACCGGCACGGGCGGCGGCAACGGACGGCCGCGCTCGGCGCCTTCGAAACAACGCTGGGGTTCCAGCAGATATAACCTGGACAATTGGGAAATCAAATCTTGCATGGGTAGGCCCTTTCAGGCGCCATCATAGCCAATCGCGGCCGGGTTCAGGTTTTCTGCACCGCCAGGCGGGCAAAGCTGGCAATACTGGCGAGCGCCGCGCTGGCCGCGCCCAGGCCCAGCGCCCAGGCGGTGCCGCCGCTGCCGGCCAGGGTAAAACACAGCGCCACCAGGGCGGCGCCGCCGGCCTGGCCGGCCAGGCGCGCGGTGGCGACGATGCCGCTGGCGCCGCCGGCGCGCTCGACCGGCGCGCTGCTCATGATGGCCTTCAGATTGGGCGCCTGGAAAAACCCGAAGCCCAGGCCGCACAAGGCCATGCGCCAGCAGATCGCCAGCGAGGACGCCTGCGGCGGCATCAGCAACAAGGACAGCAGGCCCACCGCCAGGGCCAGCAGGCCGGCGCCGCCCAGCAGGCCCGGCTGATAGCGGTCGCTCAGGCGTCCGGCGATCGGCGCCATGATCCCCACCATCACCGCCCACGGGGTGATCAGAAAGCCGGTTTCCACCGGCGAGCGGCCCAGCACGTGCTCAAAATAAAACGGCAGAGAAACAAAGGCCAGGCTCTGGGCGGCAAAGGTGCACACGGCGGTCAGCACCGACAGCGAAAACAGGGGCAGGCGAAACAGGTCGACCGGCAGCATCGGCGCCGGGTGGCCGCGCTGGCGGCGCAACAGCAGCACGAAAAATACCATCGCTGCCGCCAGCTCGAGGGCGATCACGCGGGCCGGCGCGGTGTGGGCGCCTTCGCCCATCGCCAGCACCAGCAAACCAAAAGCGCCGGCGTTGTACAGCGCGGTGCGAAAGTCGAACGGATAGCTGGCCAGCCGGGTCGCCGGCAGGTAGCGCAGCGCCAGCACGATGCCGACCAGCCCCAGCGGCAGATTGACCGCGAACAGCCACGGCCACGACGACACCGACAGGATCAGCGACGCCGCGGTCGGGCCGACGGCGAAACCGGTGGCGACGATCATGGCGTTCGAGCCCATCCCGCGCCCCATCAAGCTGGCCGGCCAGATCGCCCGCAGCAGCGCCGTATTGACGCCCATCACGGCGCTGGCGCCCAGGCCCTGCAACAGGCGCGCCGCTACCAGCGAGGGCAGCGACCAGGCGGCGGCGCAGGCCAGCGAAGCGGCGGTAAACAAAATGAGACCGCCGATGCTGACCTTGCGGTAGCCGACGATTTCCCCCAGCGCGGCAAATGGCAGCATGGTGGCGATCATCGCCAGCTGATAGACGCTGACGATCCACACCGAAGCCGCCGGCGTCGCCCCCAGGCTGGCGGCGATCCCCGGCAAGGCGGTATTGACGATGGCGGTGTCGAGGCCGGCAAGGCCGACGCCGATCGCCAGCGCAGCCATGGCGAGCGTGCGCTCGGCGCCGTGCAGGCCGTCCCTGGTGGCAAATTGGTCGGGCCGGTTCAAGGGCGGCGGAGAGATGGCAAACACATCGGCCGAGTATAGCTGCTCGGCGCAAGTCTTGCTGATTCGCACCGATTCTTGAACTGGCGTCAATACTTGCTTGGAATGAAAGATAAGTCCTACGCGAGCACGAGCGGACAGATGATGCCCGATGCATTTTCGCCAAGTATCATGACTACATCTTCACATTGTTCAAGCACTCACAAACCGAGATGAGCCGGCCTGCAAGGCCTCCACCAAATAATACAAGGAGTTACCATGAACACCACCTTCACCCCATCGAAATTGTTGATCACCGTTCTCGCCACCGCTGCCCTGCTGGGCGGTTGCAAGAAAAACGACGTCACCACCACCCCGACCGACACCGCCGTGGTGACGCCATCGTCGACCTCGACCACCACCGGCACCACCCCGGCCGCCACCGATAGCACCGGTACCGCCGCCACCGGCACCACCGGCGCCGCCGGCAGCGACACCACCGGTTCGTCGGGCGCCGCCGGCACCACTGGATCGAGCACCGGCGGTTCGACCACCTCCAACCCATCCTCGACCGGCGTCACCGGCACCGGGTCGTCGACCATGCCAGGTATGAGCAACAGCCCTGCCAACGACAGCGCCACGCCGGCCGTGCGCAACAACAGCGGCCAGACCCAGGGCACCACGGGTAGTAGCGTGCCGGCTGCGGACGGCAGCCGCTAAGCGCGGTTCAAATACGGCGCCGGGGACGGACAGACCGTCTCCGATACCGGGTAGCACCGAGGGCGCTTTCAGGCGCCCTTTTTTTTGTCAGGCAGTGGCTGTGTCTGTAGAGTTCAAGGAGAAAAAATGTCAACAAGCCGAATCTTATCCGCCATGCCCGGCGCGGCCGGCGGCGCCCGCTGGCGCGCACCGGCCGTGCTGGGCGTGGCCGCCCTCGCCGCTTTCCTGCTGGTGCAGGCGCGCAAAAAGGCGGTTGAAGCACAACACCCGCCCGCGGGCAAATTCATCGAAGCCGATGGCGTGCGCCTGCATTACGTCGAGAAGGGCGACGGCCCGACCGTGGTTCTTTTGCACGGCAATGGCGTCACTTCCAACGATTTCGTGCTGTCCGGGCTGTTCGACAAGCTGGCCGCCCGCTATCACGTGATCGCCTTCGACCGCCCCGGTTTCGGTTACAGCGAGCGGCCTTCCGGCACCACTTGGACGCCGGAGGCGCAGGCTGGCGTGTTGTATACCGCGCTGCATGCGCTGCGGGTCGAGCGGCCGATCGTGGTCGGACACTCCTGGGGCACCCTGGTGGCGACGGCGATGGCGCTCGACTACCCGCGTTATGTGCGCGCCATCGGCTTGATCGGCGGCTATTTTTATCCGACCGGGCGCTTCGACGCCGCCGTCATGGCGCTGCCCGCCGTGCCGGTGCTGGGCCAGTTATGGCGGTACACCTTCGCGCCGCTGCTGGGCCGGATGATGTGGCCGGCCCTGGCGAAAAAAATGTTCGCGCCGGCCGAAACGCCGGACAAGTTCAAGGACTTGCCGGTGTGGATGGCCCTGCGCCCTGCGCAACTGGGCGCCAGCGCCGCCGAAAGCGCACTGATGATCGACGCCGCCGCCCGCCTGGCCGAACGCTATCGCGAACTGACCATGCCGATCACGCTGATCGCGGGCGCCGGTGACCGCCTGATCGACCCGCAAAAAAACAGCGTGCGGCTGCACCGGGAAATTTCGCACAGCACGCTGCGCCTGGAGAAAGATGCCGGCCACATGGCCCATTACGCCGATCCGGCCGACGTCGCCGATGCAGTCGACCAACTGCAGCGGCAGGCCGCGGGCGATGGTGGCGTGCTTTAAATGGTGCTGAAGCGGTAGCGCGATTCGTGGCGGTAGTGCTGGCCCGGGCGCAGAATAGTCGACGGAAAGGCCGCCACGTTGGGCGAATTGGGAAAATGCTGCGGTTCCAGGCACAGGCCGCCGCGCCATGGATAGGTGCGGCCTTTGCCGTGCAGGCTGCCGTCGAGATAATTACCGCTATAAAACTGCACGCCCGGCTGATCGGTCCACAGCTCCAGTACCCGGCCCGAGTGCGGTTCTTGCAGGACCGCGGCCGGGCCGGTACCGCCGTCGAGCACGAAATTGTGGTCGTAGCCGCCGGCCACCAGCAGTTGCGGGTCGGTGTCTGCGATGCGCTCGCCGATCGCGCGCGCCGCGCGGAAGTCGAACGGCGTGCCGGCCACGGGCGCGTGCGCGCCCAGCGGGATCGAATGGGCATCGATGGGCGTGAACGCCTGCGCGGCGATTTGCAGGCGGTGTCCGAGAATGTCGCCCTGCCCGGCCAGGTTGAAGTAGCTGTGCTGGGTCAGATTGACCGGGGTCGGCGCGGTGGTGGCGGCGCTGCACACCATCGACAACACGTTTTCTTGTTCCATCAGCCGGTAGCGCACCTCGGCGGTGAGCACGCCCGGATAGCCCATTTCGCCGTGCGGGCTGACCCGCCTCAGCACCAGGGTGGCGCCCTCGACGTCGGCCTGCCACAGGTGGCGGTCGAAGCCGCGACTGCCGCCGTGCAGGTGATTGGGCGGATCGTTGACATCGAGCTGCACCGTTTTGCCGTCGAGCACGAAACGGCCGCCGGCGATGCGGTTGGCATATCGGCCCACCAGGGCGCCGAAATACGGGTGCGTGCCGAGGTAGGGCTCGAGCGTATCGAAGCCCAGCACGACGTCGCCATATACCCCGTCGCGGTCGGGGACGTTGACGGCGGTGATGATGGCGCCGTAATCGGTCACCGCCACCGTCATCCCCGCCGCGTTCGACAGGGTGTAGAGGGAAGCCGCGCGGCCGTCAGGCAGGCGGCCGAAGCGTCGCTTGACGATTGCGCTCATCATGGCACGGGGGACGGCGGCTGCGGCTGCTGCGGCGCGTTGCGGGTGGCGGCGTTGATCATCTCCAGCGGAATCTTCGGGGTACGGTCCGCGCGCAGCAGGCCGTTGGCTTCCTGGAAGGTGTCGGTGAACTGGGTGTAGCAAAAGCCGCTGAACATGAAGGTGTTGTTGACCACTTCCAGCAGCCTGCGGTACAGGGCGTAGAAGCTCTCTTCCGAATCGACCGTCGAATAGCCCCAGGTGTGCGCTTCTCCCTGCTTGCCGGAGAAGGCGATGCCGCCGAATTCGGTCAGCACGATCGGCTGGCCGCGGTGTGGAAAGCCGTCCAGGGTGAGGATGCGCCCGCCGGGACGGCGCTGGTCGAACAGGGTACGCACCGGATCGGTCACTTCGTAGCGGGCGCGCAGTTTGTCGGCATCGCAGTCGTAGTCGTGGATGCCGAGGATGTCGGTGGCCGACGCTTCCCAGCCGTCGTTGCCGATCACCGGACGGGTCGAGTCGAGCATCTTGGTGACGTGGAACAGTGCCTCGACAGCGTTGCGGTGCGCCTGGGTCGAGGTCAGGTTGGGCACGCCCCACGACTCGTTGAACGGCACCCAGACGATCACGCACGGGTGGCTGTAATCGCGCTCGATCGCCTCGGTCCACTCGCGCAGCAGGCGCGTCATCGACTTGGCCGAGAAGCGGTACGCCGAGGGCATCTCCTCCCATACCAGAAGGCCCAGCTTGTCGGCCCAGTACAGGTAGCGCGGGTCCTCGATCTTCTGATGCTTGCGCACGCCGTTGAAACCCATCGCCTTGGCCAGTTCGACGTCGCGGCGCAGGGCGGCGTCGTTGGGCGCGGTCATCAAGGTCTCGGGCCAGTAGCCCTGGTCGAGCACCAGCCGCAGCGGATACGGCCGGCCGTTGAGCAGCAGGCGGTCGCGGTTGACCTGGAAGGCCCGCATCGCCGTGTACGAGGTAACCGTGTCGACCACTTCGCCGCGCAGCAGCAGGCGCACCTCGGCGTCGAGCAGGGTGGGACGCTCGGGGCTCCACAGCAGCTCGTTGCGCGAGTCGTCGATGCCGGGATCGGACAGGGCGATCTTGCGCACCGCGTCGCCGCCCACCACTTTATAGATGTCGTCGGCCAGCAGCACCTTGCCGTGCCGGATGCGCACCTCGACCATCAGGCTCTCGTCCTGCTCGCCCTCGACGTGAACGTCGCAGCCGATCTCGAAGTTTTCGAATTGCGGCGTCCACTTGAGGGTGCGGATGTAGGTGGCGGGCACCCGCTCCAGCCACACGGTCTGCCAGATGCCGGTGGTGCGCGGATACCAGATCGAGTGCGGCTGCGCCAGCCAGTCCTGCTTGCCGCGCGGTTTGGCCAGGTCGTGCGGATCGTCGTAGGCGCGCACCACCACGGTGTGCGGTCCGGGACCCTTGAGGGCGCGCGTGATGTCGCTGGAAAACGGCGTGTGGCCGCCCTCGTGTTCGGCCACCTTCTCGCCGTCGACCCACACGCAGGCGTGGTAATCGACGGCGCCGAAGTGCAGGATGATGCGCTGCGGGCCGCTGTTTTCGACATCGAACTGGCGCCGGTACCAGCAGCACGGATGGTAGCCGCCGTCGCCAATGCCGCTGGCCGGCGCCTCGGGGGCGAACGGCACGCGGATGGTGCGGTTCCAGCCGATGTCGTCGCAGGGACGCTCGTGGCGGGCGCCATCGTCGAAGGCGAAGTCCCACTGCCCGTTCAGGCAAGTCCAGTTGTCGCGCACCAGTTGCGGCCTTGGATATTCAAAATCGCTCATGCATTCTCGCTCTCTAGAGTGGCCGCGCTGGCGGCGGCAGGGATCAACAGGCGCGCCGCGCCGCCCGTATTCGCGTTGTAGCGCGCCACCACGGCGCTGCCGGCGGTAAAGCCCGCCCCGCGCCGGCACAGCGCCACGCAGGCGCCGCCAAAGCCGGCGCCGGTCAGGCGCGCGCCGAACACCCCGGGCTGCGCGCGCAGCAATTCGGTCAGTTCGTCGAGGGCGCCGATCGACACCTCGTAGTCGTCGCGCAGGCTGTAATGGGAGGCGTTCATCAGGGCGCCGAAACGGGCCGCGTCGACGCCTTCGGCAGCGGCCAGCACGCGGGCGTTTTCGCTCACCACGTGGCGCGCGCGCTGGCGCAGGGGCGCCGGCAAGGCCTCGACGTCGGCGACCGCGCCGACGTCGCGCAGGCTGGCCACGCCCAGCAGGTGTGCCGCCTGCTCGCATTCGGCGCGCCGTTCGTTGTATTTGCTGGCGGCGAGCAGGCGCGGCACGCCCGAATCGACCACCACGATTTCGCTGTCCGGCGGCAGCGGCAGCAAGCGCGTGGCCAAGGTGCGGGCGTCGAGAAACAGCATCGATGTTTCATTGGCCAGGCTCGAGGCCATCTGGTCCATCACGCCGCAGTTGACGCCGGCGTAGCGCACCTCGGCCTGTTGCGCCAGCAGCGCCAGGGTGACGTCGTCGAGCTCGATGGCCAGCAGGCGGCGCAGGGCGCGCAGGGTCGCCACTTCGAGCGCCGCGCTGCTCGACAGCCCGGCGCCGGCCGGCAGGTTCGATTCGACGTACACGCGCAGCGGCGGCACGCGCGCACCGCCCTCCTCCAACATGGAAACGCAGCCGCCGATGTAGCGGGCGAAGCCGGTGGGCAGCTCGGCGGCCGCCTCGAACGCAACTTCCTCGTCGAGCGTGGCCGAGTAGTACACTGATTCGGGGCCGGGCGCCGCCGCCAGCCGCACCAGGGTAGATTGCGCCGTCGCCACCGGCAGCATGAAGCCGTCGTTGTAATCGGTGTGCTCGCCCAGCAGGTTGACCCGCCCCGGCGCGCGCGCGGCGACGAACGGCACGCCGCCGAAAAATTCATCGACGGTTTTCATGGCGCCTCCAGGGTCACCGCCACCGCCTGCAACTCGGCCGCTTTGTCTTCGGGCAGCGCGTCCATGGCGAACATGCCGGCGGCGATCTCGGTGCCGGCCAGGTATTTGAGGCGGTCGCGGGTACGGTAAGGGGGAAAGAATTCGGCATGCAACTGCGTCTCCGGGTGCGCCTGGCCGTCCAGCGGCGCCTGGTACCACGCCATCAGGTAGGGAAATTCACGCTGCCACAGGCCGTCGTACTTGAGCAGCACGGTCTTGAGGGCGCGCGCCAGGTCGTCGCGCTGGGCGTCGTTCAAATCGGCAAACGCGGCCACCGGCGCGGTCGGCATCACCCACACTTCGTAGGGATAGCGCGCGCAGGCGGGCACGAAGGCGATAGCGTGCTCGCCCTGGTACAGCACGCGCACCCCCTGCCCGGCCTCGCGCGCCGCCATGTCGACCAGCAGCGCGCTGCCGTGCGCGGCGTAATATGCCGCTTCCTGCCGCAGCATCGCCGCCGGCACCGGCGGCACGAAGGGATAGGCGTAAATCTGCCCGTGCGGATGGTGCAGCGTCACCCCCACTTCGACGCCGCGGTTTTCGAACGGCAGCACGTAACGTATATCGCCCTGGCGCGCCGCCCGTTCGGTGCGGTCGCCCCATACCCGCAGCAGCAGCGCGATGTGCTCGAGCGGCAGGCGGCCAAGCGCGGTCGACGGATCCTGGGTGAACACCACCACTTCGCAGCGCCCGCCGGATGCGGGCGCGGGCGCGTCCGCGCCGGCGAAGGGCGCTTCAGCGCCCTCGCGGGCAGCGGCGGCGCCCCCCTTTTCCCCGCCGGATGCGGGCGCGGGCGCGTCCGCGCCGGCGAAGGGCGCTTCAGCGCCCTCGCGGGGAGCGGGGGCGCCCCCCTTTTCCCCGCCGGATGCGGGCGCTGGGGCGTCCAACTCATCAATCATCTCGGCCCGGCCGTCCGCGCTCATTGCCGGAAAGCGGTTGGCGAACACCGCGATGTCGTAGTCGCCGGCCGGCAATTCAGTCGGCGCGGCCGGGTCGGTGGTGGCAGCCAGCGGATTGTATTCGGGCGGCGGCTGGAAGGTGCGATTCTGGCGGTAGGCGGCGTAGGCCACCCATTCGCCGCGCAGGGGATGCCAGCGAAAGTGCGGCGCGGCGCCCAGCGGTTCCGGAAACGGACTGGGGGCGGCGCCGACGCCGCCGATCGGCGCGCGGCTGTACAACGTGAGCTCGCGGCCGTCCGGTTTGGTCAATTCAAAGGTGTACATATCGTGCGCGGCCTTGGACTGAAAAGCATGTAACAATCGTAACAGCAGGCACCGCTTCTGGCATTTCATTTATGCGATGCAACTTTGCTAGTTGCCAATTTATGAACTCAACACGGCAATGACTGTCTATGAGAGAAGCACCATGTTCAATTTCGCCTCGGGCGAGATTCAGAAAAGTAGGATTCATCCTACGGAAAAATAAGCAGGGCGCTGGCATGCACGCCTTAAATGTTCAATAACAATCAACACAGTTTTACAGGAGTGCGGTCGATGACGTTTGATATGAAGCAAGCTCTACAGATTTGGGGCGGGCTCGAGTGCACCTGTAACCGGGTCGGCGATGAATATTTCGACCAGGCCGCGCGCAGCGGCCACGAGCAGCGCGGCGACGATCCGGCGCGCATCGCCGCACTCGGCATTACAAGGCTGCGCTTTCCAATTCTGTGGGAAAAAACCGCGCCGGGCAGCCTGCACGATGCCGATTGGTCGTGGCCCGACCGCCAGTTGCCGGCGTTGCGCGAGGCCGGGGTCGAGGTGATCGCCGGCCTGGTACACCACGGCAGCGGACCGGCGCACACCAGTTTGCTCGATGCCGATTTCGGCGACAAGCTGGCCGCCTACGCCGGCGCGGTGGCGGCGCGCTACCCGTGGATCGATGCCTGGACGCCGGTCAACGAGCCGCTTACCACGGCGCGCTTTTCCGGCCTGTACGGGCTGTGGTATCCGCACGCGCGCACCGACGCCGCTTTTGTTACGGCACTGCTCAACCAGTGCCGCGGCATCGTCCTGTCGATGGCGGCGATCCGCGCCGTCAACCCGCGCGCGCGCCTGGTGCAAACCGACGATCTGGGCAAAACCTGGGGCACCAGCACCATGGCCGCCACCATCAAGTTCTACAACGAGCGGCGCTGGCTGGGCTGGGATTTGTTGTGCGGCCGCGTCGACCAGCAGCACCGCCTGTGGCGCTACCTCATGAAAAGCGGCGCCAAGCCGGCCGACGTATTGTGGTTCGCCGAGCATCCCTGCCCGCCAGACATTATCGGCGTCAATTATTACGTCACCAGCGAGCGCTGGCTCGATCACCGGCTCGAGCGTTTTCCCCAGCACACCAGCGGCGTCATCGCCGGCCGTCCCTGCATCGACATCGAAGCGGCGCGCGCGATGCCGCGGCCGATCGGCGGGGCCGCGCCGCTGCTGCTGGAAGCGTGGCAACGCTATGGCTTGCCGCTGGCGGTCACCGAGGCGCACATCGACGCCGGCCGCGAAGACCAGTTGCGCTGGTTTATGGAAGTGTGGCGGGCCGCCGGCGACGCGCGCGCGGCGGGCGCCGACGTGCGCGCCGTCACCGCCTGGTCGCTGTTCGGCGCATTCGACTGGAACAGCCTGGTGACGCGCTCGGTCGGTTATTACGAGTCGGGCGTGTTCGACATCCGCGGCGGCGCGCCGCGCCCGACCGCGCTGGCCGCCCTGCTGCGCCAGCTGGCGCGCGGCGAGCAGGTCACCCACCCGGCGGCGCAGGGACCGGGCTGGTGGCGGCGCGACGTGCGCCTGGCCGGCGTGAGCGCCAGGCGCCGGCCGAACCCGCAGCCAAGCTTGCACGATCCATTACCGCCACAGGCGCTACAACTGCTGCGGAACCGCGTGCCCGAGCCGCCCCTGCCGGTCGCGCCGATCCTGATTTCCGGCGCCAGCGGCACCCTGGGGCGCGCCTTTGCGCGCATCTGCGCACAGCGCCACCTGCCCTTCGTGCTGCTGGCGCGCGCCGACATGGACATCACCGATGCCGGTTCGGTCGAGCGGGCGCTGGAGCGCTTCCAGCCGTGGGCGGTGATCAATGCCAGCGGCTACGTGCGGGTCGACGCCGCCGAACACGACGCCGAGCGCTGCTTCCGCGAAAACACCATCGGACCGGCCGTGCTGGCGGCAGCCTGCGCGCGCCACGGCGTGCATCTGACCACCTTCTCGAGCGACATGGTGTTCGACGGCCGCCGCGACGACGCCTACCTCGAAGACGACGACGTTTCGCCGATCAATGTCTACGGGCGCAGCAAGGCCGAAGGCGAGAACGCCGTGCTGGGGCGGCTGCCGGGCGCGCTGGTGGTGCGCACCAGTTCCTTCTTCGGACCCTGGGACCGCTACAACTTCGTCACCCAGGCCCTCGACGCCCTCGAACAGGGACGCCGCTTCACGGCGCCGCACGACATCGTCATGTCGCCCACCTACGTGCCCGACCTGGTCGACACCTGCCTGAACCTGATCATCGACGGCGAATCGGGCTTGTGGCACCTGACCAACGGCGACGCCGTATCGTGGATCGACCTGGCGCGCCGCGCCGCCAGCACCGCCGAACTCGACCCGGCGGCGCTGGTTGCAAACCATTCGTCGGAATGCAGCCACGTGGCCGCGCGGCCGCTCAACAGCACCTTGCAGAGCAGCCGCGGCATCCTGATGCCGAACCTGCAGCACGCCATGGACCGCTTCGTGGCGCAGCGCGGCGAAGCACCGGCCTGGTGACCTGCAGCCGGCGCCAGGCGCTGGCAGCTACCGCGCTGCCAGCGCCTGGCGCACGCAAGCGATGACAGCGTCCCAGTCGCCCGCCGTGGCCTGGCGAAACAGCCGCATCACCCCCGGGTACCATGGCGAATCGTCGCGCCCGGCCAGCCAGCGCCAGTCCGGATTATAGGCCGGCAGCAGCACCCACCCCGGCTTGCCCAGCGCGCCGGCCAGGTGAGCCACCGCGGTGTCGACGCT
>JAQGNM010000397.1 GCA_028291845.1 Massilia sp.
TGTCCGGTCGGCGGTGGAGGTCGACGTCCTCGATGCGCTCCCGCAGCAGCGGGGGCACCTCGTCTTAGACCTCGTGGGCGCCGGCGTTGACGATGCCCATGTCCATGCCCGCCTTGATCGCGTGGTACAGGAACACGGTGTGAATCGCTTCGCGCGCCGGATCGTTGCCGCGGAACGAGAACGACACGTTCGACACGCCGCCCGATACGCCCGCATGCGGCAGGTTCTGCTTGATCCAGCGGGTGGCGTTGATGAAGTCGACGGCGTAGTTGTTGTGCTCTTCGATGCCGGTGGCAATCGCAAAGATGTTCGGGTCAAAAATGATGTCTTCCGGCGGAAAATCGACCTGCCTGGTCAGCACCTCGTAGGCGCGCTGGCAGATCTCGGTTTTGCGCTCGAAAGTGTCGGCCTGGCCCTGCTCGTCGAAGGCCATGACGATGACGGCGGCGCCGTAACGCCTGCACAGTTTGGCCTGGCGAATGAATTCTTCTTCTCCCTCTTTCATCGAGATCGAGTTGACGATGGCCTTGCCCTGCACGCACTTGAGGCCCGCTTCGATCACCGACCATTTGGAGGAGTCGATCATGATCGGCACCCGCGAGATGTCCGGCTCGGAGGCGATCAAATTCAGGAAGCGCGTCATCGCCGCCTGCGAGTCGAGCATCGCCTCGTCCATGTTGATGTCGATGACCTGGGCGCCGTTCTCCACCTGCTGGCGGGCCACCGACAAGGCTTCGTCGAACTGCTCGTTGAGGATCATGCGGGCGAACGCCTTCGAGCCGGTGACGTTGGTGCGCTCGCCGACGTTGACGAACAGCGAATCGGCGTCCACCGTGAACGGCTCCAGGCCGGACAGGCGCAGCGCCACCGGCACTTGCGGCAGCGGGCGCGGCTTGGTCTCGGCCAGCAGCTTGGCGATGGCGGCGATGTGCTCGGGGGTGGTGCCGCAGCAGCCGCCGGCGATATTGATGAAGCCGGCGTCGGCGAATTCGCGCAGCAGCGCCGAGGTGTCGGCCGGCAGCTCGTCGAAGCCGGTGTCGCTCATCGGGTTGGGCAGGCCGGCGTTGGGGTAGATGCACACGAAGGTGTCGGCCACTTGCGACAGCTCTTGCGCGTACGGGCGCATCAGGGCGGCGCCCAGCGCGCAATTGAGGCCGATGGTCAGCGGTTTGGCGTGGCGCACCGAATTCCAGAACGCCGGCACGGTCTGGCCGGACAGGATGCGGCCGGAGGCGTCGGTGACGGTGCCGGAGATCATCAGCGGCAGGCGCGGCAGATCCGGGTGCTCGTCGAAATACAAATCGATGGCGAACAGCGCCGCCTTGCAGTTCAAGGTATCGAAAATGGTCTCGACCAGCAGCACGTCGGCGCCGCCGTCGACCAGGCCGCGCACCTGCTCGTGGTAGGCCGTCACCAGTTGGTCGAAGGTGACGTTTCTCGCCGCCGGGTCATTGACGTCCGGCGAAATCGATGCCGTCTTCGGGGTCGGCCCGAGCGCGCCGGCGACAAAGCGTGGCTTGTCGGCGCTGCTGTATTTGTCGCAGGCGGCGCGCGCGATGCGGGCGGCGGCCACGTTCATTTCATAGGCCAGGTGGCCCATGTGGTAATCGTCCTGGGCGATGCTGGTGGCGCCGAAGGTATTCGTTTCGATCAGGTCGGCGCCGGCCGCCAGGTAGCGCTCGTGGATTTCGGCGATGACGTGCGGCTGGGTCAGGGTGAGCAGCTCATTGTTGCCCTTGACAAACAATTCGCGTGCGCCAGAGCCGGCCGGCGCGGCAAAATCGACGAAGCGCTCGCCGCGGTATTCGGCCTCGCCCAATTTATATTGCTGGATGATGGTGCCCATGGCGCCGTCGAGAATCATGATGCGGCGTGACAAAATGTCACGCAACAGGGTCTCGGTCGGGGATACGGCGGCGCGGGCAGTGGTCATGGCAAGGCTTTCAGAAGGCGGGAAACGTCCGGCGGCTGGCGCGGACGGCCTAAAATTATACGGCATGGCAGTGTGCTTGTTTTTTTCTGATCAGAAAGGCAAAAGGGTAAATACAAGCATGGCGTGGTTGAAAGGCACCACGTGTATGTATCGCTCTGTTTCAAGGCGTCATTTGTTACAGAACGATACAATACCCGCCCACTCAGCAATCTTTCCGATACATACAGCGCCCAGAATCCTGTTCAGGAGTGGCAAGAGAGACCACTCCGCCAACGTAAGGACTGGAATCAACATGGACAAAGATTTTGCTCAGGAATGGGACGCACCGCGTTCGATCGACACCGGCGCTGTCGCCGCCAAGCATCAAAATGCCGCACTCAAGCAGATCGTCACGATCCGCCTCGACACCGACATGCTCGACTGGTTCAAGGGCGCCGGCCCCGGCTACCAAACCCGCATCAACCAGATCCTGCGCCAATACATGGCCGATCACCGCGACGATGCGATCGCCGCCAAGGCCAATTAAGCGAAACTTTTTCCCTCGAGAGGAAAACTCTTGAGGAATTCGGCGGCGGGCAAGCGCTTGCCGCCCGGTTTTTGCAATGTCGTCAAGCGCAAGGCGCCTTCAGCGCAGGCCACCACGATGCCGTCGTGCGCGGTGGCGCGCAGCACTCGACCGGGGCTCGCCGCGCGGTCGCCCTCGGCAAGCTCGGCTTCCCACATCTTGACGGTCACGCCATCCACCTGCGCCTGCGCTCCCGGAAACGGGTTGAATGCGCGGATCTTGCGGTCGAGTTCGACAGCGGACAGCGAAAAGTCGAGCTTCGCCTCTTCCTTGCCGATTTTCGCGGCATACGTGACGCCCAGTTCCGGCTGCGGCGTCGCCGTCAGCGGCCCGGCCGCCATTTTTTGCAATGTTTCGACGATCATGCGCGCGCCGAGCGCCGCCAGCACGTCGTGCAATTGCGCGGTGTTCTGCTGCGCGCCGATGGCGACCTTCTCGATCGCCAGCATCGGACCGGTATCGAGCCCTTCTTCCATCTGCATGATGGTGATGCCGGTCTCGGCGTCGCCGGCCTCGATGGCGCGGTGGATCGGCGCGGCGCCGCGCCAGCGCGGCAGCAGCGAGCCGTGACTGTTCAGGCAAGGCTTGATGGCCAGCGTTTCGCGCGGCAGGATCAGGCCGTAGGCGGCCACTACCATGACGTCGTAGTCCAGAGCGAGCAGGCGCTCATGCGCCGCGGCCGCTTCCAGCGCGCGCTGCGCATCCTTGCTGTCGCGCCGTAAGGACAGCGGTTGCAGCACTTCGATGCCATGGGCGAGGGCGAATTGCTTGACGGCGGACGCCTGCAGTTGCATGCCGCGTCCTGCGGGACGGTCCGGTTGGGTCAGCACCAGGGGAATCTCGAACCCGGCCGCGTGAATGGCGGCGAGGGCGCAAGCGGCAAACTCCGGCGTGCCGGCGAACACGACTTTCATCGATGCTTTCTTAATACCGGCGGCCGGCGGCTTTCAAGGCCGCTTCGCGCTCGATGCCGCGGTTTTCCTTGACCATCCTGGCCTTGATGCGGTTGCGCTTCAGGGGCGACAGATACTCGACAAACACCTTGCCTTGCAAATGGTCCATCTCGTGCTGGATACACACTGACAACAAACCGTCGGCTTCCAGCTCGAAGAATTTACCGTCGGCATCCTGCGCCTTGACCTTCACCCGCGAGGGACGCTCGACGCCGTCGTAGACGCCCGGCACCGACAGGCAACCTTCGTCGTACACCTGTTTCTCTTCGCTGGCCCAGGTGATCTGCGGATTGATGAAGACCTGCAAATGGTCCTTCGTTTCGGTGATGTCGATCACCACCAATTGCTTGTGCACGTCGACCTGGCTGGCGGCAAGACCCACGCCAGGGGCATCGTACATGGTGTCGGCCATGTCGGCGATCAGGGTGCGCAAACCGGCATCGAATTCGGTCACCGGCGCGGCCACCTTGTGCAGGCGCGGATCCGGGTAACGCAGGATATTGAGTAAGGCCATGGGAAGCTCGGTAATAAACAATAAAAGAAAGTGGATGGTAATCGCCCCACACAGATGGCGAAACCATAATAGTTCGCGTCCATCGGCGTGAATAATGCCCCAAATCAACAAAAACACAACAGTCCGAGGGGGTCTCCCCGGGGAGTTTGCCTTGCTAGTTCAAGGATTTATGGGCAGAATTTGATCCAGTACGGCAACCTTTTCATCCATTCGCCGGTGGAGCAGGCTGGTTTTTCATTTCGTCCGCGCCAGATGCCGGGAGAAAACACAGCGGGTTGTCGCCTTATGCCGCACGTTTTGATACCGCAATGACGGACACTCCATGAAAAATTTTATCACAGTCGGCACCCGCCTTGCAGTTGCCGGCCTGTTTGCCATGGCCGCCGCCGCGCCGGTCCAGGCCGCCGAGTGCGCCTTCCGCCAGAACGCGCCGGACCAGCACACGGTGGTGCGCGGCGATACCCTGTGGGATATTTCCGGCAAATTCCTCGAGCATCCATGGTGCTGGCCGCAGGTCTGGGGCATGAATCGCGACGAGATCGCCAATCCACACTGGATCTACCCGGGCCAGATTGTCTATTTCGACCGCAAGAACGGCCGTTTGAGCCTGAACCGCCCAGGCAGCGGCGACCCCAGCGATGGCTTGCCGACCATCCGCCTGTCGCCGCAGGTGAGAAATGAGGGCATGGGCGCCGATGCGATTCCGGCGATTCCACCTGGCGCCATCGAGCCCTTCCTGACCACCCCGCTGATCATCGACGACAAGCAACTCGACAGCGCCCCGCGCATCGCCGCCCACGAAGATGGTCACGTGTTTCTCGGCAAGGGCGACAAGGTGTATGTGCGCGGCGCCCTCGACGGCGCCAGCAGTTTCCAGGTGTTCCGCCCCGGTACGCCCTTGCGCGACCCGGATACGGGCCGGGTGGTGGCGTGGGAAGCGGTCTATCTCGGCAGTCTCGCCCTGCAGACGGCGGCGCGTCCCGGCGTCGACGTCCACACCTTCACGGTGTCGAGCTCGACCCAGGAAATGGGTGTCGGCGACCGCCTGGTGGCGGCGCCGCCTACGCCGTTGCGCAACTACGTGCCGCATGCGCCGCTGCGCCCGGTCAAGGCGCGCGTGCTGGGCATTTATTCGGGCGTGACCTATGCCGGCCAGAACCAGGTCATCAGTGTCAATCGGGGCGCACTTGACGGACTCGATGTCGGCGCCGTGCTGCGTCTGTACCATTTCGGTGAGATCATCCCCGACCCGGGCGGCAGCAAGGGCATCATGGGTGTCGGCAAGTCGATGATCAAGCTGCCCGATGAACAGGTCGGGTCCCTGTTCATTTTCCGCGTGTTCAAGAACGTCTCCTACGGCTTGATCATGCAGACCACGCAACCCGTGCAAGTCGGCGACGTGGCGGCCTCACCGGAGTAAATCCACCGTGCAGGACACGGCCCCCCACACTCGAGTAGAAGCGCGCAGCCACCCGGACCATCTGGTCGACTGGGTGCGCCTGGCGCACACACCGGGAGTGGGGCCGGCCAATTGCCGCCTGCTGCTGGGCACCTTCGGCACAGCCGCCGCCGTGTTCGATGCCGCGCCCGCCCGCCTCGCCGCGGTGTTGGGCGCCGCGCTGGCGCAAGCCATCGTTCAGCCGTCGGCGGCGCTGTTGCGCCAGGTCGACGCCGCCCTCGCATGGGGCCAACGCGCCGGCAACACCATCCTGATTCCCGGCGACAGCCGCTATCCGGCGCTGCTGCGCAATATCGCCGATCCCCCCAGTGTCTTGTATGTCAGCGGCAGAGTCGAGCTGCTGAGCGCGCCGTGCCTGGGCATGGTCGGCAGCCGCAACGCCAGCGTGCAAGGCAACATCAACGCCGAAGTCTTTGCGCAAGCGCTGAGCATGGCCGGTCTCACCATCGTTTCCGGGCTGGCGCTGGGCATCGACACCGCGGCCCATGTCGGCGCCCTCGGCGGCGCCGGCTCGACGGTGGCTGTGGTCGGGACCGGGCCGGACCTGGTGTATCCGGCGCGCAACCGCGGGCTGTGGCAGCGCATCGCCGAGCAAGGCTGCGTGGTCAGCGAATACGCCCCGGGCACGCCGCCGCTGGCGCACAATTTCCCGCAACGCAACCGCATCATCAGCGGCTTGTCGGCCGGCGTGCTGGTGGTCGAAGCGGCCGCCAGGTCCGGCTCGCTGATCACCGCGCGCCTGGCCGCCAGCCAGGGCCGCGAGGTATTCGCCATTCCCGGCTCGATCCACTCGGCGCTGTCGAAAGGCTGCCACCTGTTGCTCAGGGACGGCGCCACCCTGGTCGAATCGGCAGCCGATGTGCTCGAAGCCATCCACGGCTCGCCGATGGCCCGCATGGGCATGACTGCCGCGCCCCAAATAAGCGGCAGCGAGCACGCCGCCGTGCTCGAAGCGATGGGGCACGGCCCGCTGCCGCTCGATGCCATCGCCCACGCTTGCCGGCGCGCACCGCACGAGTTGGCCGGGGTCTTGCTCGACCTCGAACTGGCCGGCGCCGCCGAGCGTTTGGCGGACGGCCGCTTTCAGCGGATTTTCCGCTGAACCCGAGTTACCGGTGCGCGATTTTCAGGCGGTCAAGTTCGCCGATAAACGCCGGCGAATTGACGGCCACCAGCGCGGCGATCGGATAGACGTACAGGCCGCCCTTTTCGCTGCCGTACGGCACCGCCGCCTGCAACATCGCTTCCGAGGCCGTCCACAAGCGTTGCAGATGCGCCAGCAGCAAGGGGCTGTTGCGGATCCTGGCGTAGCTGTCGGGGTAGCTGGTGCGCACCACTTTTAAATAGCTGAGCACATATAACATCATGTCGGCGGCGCCGCCGATGTTGCCATCGAGCGCGGCGTTGCCCTCGGCGCGAAAGCGCGCGTACAGGGGCGATTTCACCAGTTCCAGTTCGATGGCGGCGGCGCCGACGTAGGCGTTGAACTCGTCGAGCAGGGTGGTGAAGTCGTTGGCCGGCACCCTGGGGGTGCGCACCAGGTAGGTCTGGTAGCGCACCGCGGCGCCGGCCTTGATGGCGGCCGGCACGGCGGCAGCGGCGACCACGTAGGGCGCGGTGCTGCCGCGCACCAGTTCGGTCACGGTGGTCTTGCCGTCGAACACGTAGACAGCGCGCCCGCCGTGGCAGGCCGCCAGGGCGACGTCGATGGCGTGATTGGCTTCGTGATACGCCGTCGGCACGCTGGCCAGGTTGATCTCTCCCTGCGTGCGCAGCCACCACAGCACGTCGGCG
>JAQGNM010000400.1 GCA_028291845.1 Massilia sp.
TCGTGGGCGCTGACGTTTTCGCCGGCCGTAAAATATGCGTTGAACAAGGCCATTTTCAGCGCGTGCTGCTTGCCTTCCAGCTCGGCCCAGTGCAGCAGGCGGTGCGCGTCGAAGGTGTTGTAGATGCGGTCGCGGCTGCCGAATTCGAAGCCGAGCGCTTCGCCGCGGGCGCGGATCATCTCGGTGCTCTGGGCGCGCTGCTCGGGGCCGGAGCCATACTTGTTGAAGATGTGCTCGCCGATGTCCTCGCCTTCCGGCACCATCGCCGGGTTCAGCTCGAAAGGCTGAAAGTGGATGCTGGCGTCGACCGTGTCGCCGACATTTTCCAGCGCCTGCTCGAGCGCCTTCAGGCCGATGATGCACCTAGGGCACGACACGTCCGACACAAAATCAATCCTCATTTCCTTGCTCATGGCTCTCTCCGTTTTGATCAGCGGACTATATGGGCATGCAATTCGGAATATTCAAGCGTACTTCATTCTTACTTGTTGCCAGCCTTGGCCGCGGCCGACTTGCTGCCGATCTTGCTTTCCTTGCCGGCCATCAGGTTGCTGATATTTTTGCTGTGACGCCACACCAACAGGGCGCTCATTACCACTACGGCGAAAAATATTTCGTCGACGCCATTCATGAGGCCATAGAAAAACGGCGCGAAGATCGCCGCGATCAGCGCTGCCAGTGAGGAATAGCGAAACGCGTAGGCGATCACCAGCCAGGTCACCAAGGTGCCCAGGCCCAGCCAGACGCTTATACCGAACAGCACGCCCAGCGCGGTCGCCACGCCCTTGCCGCCAACAAATTTAAAAAAGATCGGGTACAGGTGGCCGATGAACACGGCCAGCGCCACCATGGCGATGCCGGCATCGCCGACGCCGTAGCGCGGGCCCAGGCGTATCGCCAGCCAAACCGCAAACCAGCCCTTGAGGGCATCGCCGATCAGGGTGCCGATGGCCGCTTTCTTGTTACCGCTGCGCAGCACATTGGTGGCGCCGGGGTTTTTCGAGCCATAGGTGCGCGGGTCGGACAGGCCAAACAGGCGGCTCATCACCACGGCGAAGGAAATCGAGCCGATCAGATAGGCTGCGATGACGAAGATCAGGGTGTTCATGGTGTCTCTCTGCGTGGTCTTATTATCACTCCGGCAAGGTGCGCCGGGGTGTGAATATACACCATCGGCCCACCCCGTCGCCAGCCATCATACCAAGCAGGGCGCACCGTTACGCGTTCACGCGGAGCGGCAAGGTCGCGGCCAGGATCAGGGCGTTGGCGCCACCGTTGACCGACGCATTGATGCTGCCTGTCAAACGCCGACGACAGGTGTAAATCGGTGTAAAGATGGGCCCCTTTGCGGCTGCGCCGAAGTCGTCCTTTGTTATGATCGAATCATGAAAAAGGTACTATTGATCGACGACGATGTGGAACTGGTGGAGATGTTCCAGGAATATCTGACCCAGGAAGGTTTCTCGGTCGCCAGCGCCCATGACGGCGTCAAAGGCACGGCGCTGGCCTTGTCCGGCGGGTTTTCCATCGCCGTGCTCGACGTCATGATGCCGGGCACCAATGGCATCGAAACCTTGCGCCGGGTGCGCCAGCACAGCCGCCTGCCGATCCTGATGCTCACCGGGCGCGGCGACGACACCGACCGCATCCTCGGACTCGAACTGGGCGCCGACGATTACGTGACAAAGCCGTGCACCCCGCGCGAACTGACCGCGAGAATCCGCGCCATCCTGCGCCGCGCCGAGGCGCCGCCGGCGGATCCCTTGACACCGCTGACCTTGACGGTGGGCAAGCTCGAACTGACCGCCGCCACCCGGCGCGCCACCATCGACGGCGACGCCTTGCAACTGACCAGCACCGAATTCAATTTACTGGAAGTGTTGGCGCGAAATGCAGGCCGTCCGGTCAGCAAGAATGAATTGTCGGAAGAGGCGCTGGGAAGGCCGCTGGCCCGTTTCGACCGCAATATCGATGTCCACCTGTCGAGCTTGCGGCAAAAGCTGGGCACCCTGGCCGACGGCCGCTCCTGCCTGCTGACGATTTTCCGCCAGGGCTACCAATTGATCGGCGACTGACATGGGCCGCTTGTTCTGGAAATTTTTTCTGGTCATTTTGCTGGCCCAGGTCGCCGCCACCCTCGGTGTGGGCGCCTTTTTCTGGGTGCGCAGCCAGACCCAGGACGTATCCGCCGAAGCGGCCGCGCTCGATACGGGGCACCGCGCCAGCACCACCCTGGACGGCGCCGCCATCGCCTTCAAGTACGGCGCCACCACCGGCTTGCGCGACTATCTGCGCACCAGCGCCGGCGCCAACCTGTACGTGCTCGATGGCGCCGGCAGCGAGTTGCTGGCCCGTAGCGTGCCGGCGAAATTGCGCGCCGAGGCGCTGCGCCTGCTCGGGACCGGCGCCGGCCACGGCATCGTGCGCAGTTTTACCGGAGCGGACGGCGAAGAGTTCACCGCCTTCGCCAGCCGCGGCTTCGGCCGGCCGTTCGGCGGCGCGGGCGGGCCGCCGCGGATGGCAGGCGCGGGCTTTGCGCCGCCCATGCCGGCGCCTGGCGGCGGCCCCCGCGGCGGTCCGCACATTCCCTACATCACCATCGTGGTCGGCATTCTGGCCAGCTTCCTGTTCGCCGCCGCCCTGGCCTGGACCATGGCGCGCCCGATCCGCGCCCTGCGCGCCGCCTTTGCCGCCGCCGCCTCGGGCGACCTGACGCCGCGCTTCGCCGACGGCAAGTCCGGCAAGGGCGACGAACTGGTCGAGCTGGGACCGGAATTCGACCGCATGAGCGCCAAGCTATGGGCCTTGATGGACAACCAGCAGCGCCTGCTGCATGACGTCTCCCACGAACTGCGCTCGCCGCTGGCGCGCTTGCATGCGGCGATCGGCCTGGCCCATCAAAATCCCGACAAGCTGACCCAGTCGCTCGACCGTATCGAACGGGAAAGCATGCGCATGGACAAGCTGGTGGGCGAACTGCTGACCCTGTCCCGCCTCGACTCGGCGATCAATCTGCCGCCGCTCGAAGAAGTCGCCATCGGCGAACTGGTGCACCAGATTGCCACCGAGGCCGATTTCGAGGCTGAACTGAGCGGACGACGGGTGCAATTCGTCAGCCGCGCCAGTGGCAACGCCGGCAACGGCGCGGCGGCGGCGCAAGTCAAAGGCGCGCCCGACCTGTTATGGCGCGGTATCGAAAACATCGTGCGCAATGCCGTCAAGTACAGTCCGCCGGGCGGGGTGGTGGAAATCGAGGTGCAGCAGGAACTCGGCCCCAGCGGCGCCGGCCGGGTGTTCATCCGGGTGCGCGACCGCGGTCCGGGCGTTGCCGAGGCGCATTTGGCGACCATTTTCCAGCCCTTCTTTCGCGCCGATCCCAGTTCCAACAATGTCGACGGCCACGGCCTCGGACTGGCCATCGCCCAGCGCGTGATCGCCGCCCACGGCGGCGCGCTGGCCGCCCGCAACCGCAGCGGCGGCGGCTTGTGCGTGACCATCGAGCTGCCGTGCGATAGCCCGACGCCCGCCTGAGCCAGCGGCGCGGGTGTTGACCATTGTGCGGCGCTCGCCTCAGCGATCGCTGAGCGCCACCTCGACCGGCTGGGCGTCGAGCAGGCGCACGGCTTCCTGCGGCGGCATGCTGACCAGGTAGCCGCGCCGTCCGCCATTGATGTACATCAGTGGCAAGTCGAGAATGCTGCGCTCGATGAAAACCCGCAGCGCCTTCTTGGTGCCAAACGGGCTGGTGCCGCCGACCAGGAACCCAGTGTGGCGGGTGGCCACCTCGGGTTTGCACGGCTCGATTTTCTTGCAGCCGATTTGCCGCGCCAGTTCCTTGGTCGACACCTTGCAATCGCCATGCATCAGCACGATCAAGGGTTTTGCCGTTTCGTCTTCCATCACCAGGGTTTTGACGACAGCGTGTTCGTCCACGCCAAGCTCGCGCGCCGACACGCTGGTGCCGCCCTTGTCTTCATAGGCGTAGGGATGCTCGCCGAAGACGACAGCGTGTTTGCGCAGGAAAGCGGTGGCGGGTGTTTCGGAGATATGCTCTTTTTTGGCCATGCGTGATAGGCTGTTCTTTAGATCCATGAGGAGTTTCTTATTATGCCGCAGGAAATTCGCTTTGCCACCTTTAACCTCTTGAACCTGGGGCCGGTCGGCGCCAG
>JAQGNM010000404.1 GCA_028291845.1 Massilia sp.
GATACTTTTCCGCCCACCCGACTTTTAAACTTTATAAACGATGTCCATCACGCCCGCCCGGCCGCCAGAGAGCCACCCGCTCGACCTGATCCCCCTGTTTCGCCGCTGGCCCAGCTCGCCCTGGCGCGACGTGCTCTATACCTGCATCTGGAGCTCGATGATCGGCGCCGGCCTGGCCACCATCCAGTCGCTGTTTGCGCGCACCAGCTTCATCGAATTGCTGCTGCCGATGATCCTGGAAGCCAACCTGGTCGGCTACCTGATCCATGGCGGCCTGGTGGGCATGGACGTGCTGCTGCGCGGCTGGCCCAGCCGTCAACGCGGCGCCGTGCGGGTGGCGTACTCGGTGGTCACGGTGTCGTTGCTGGTGATCTGCGGCATCGCCATCGGCAACGCCATCGCGCAAGGCCGCCATCCGATGCATTACGCCCTGCACCTGGGCGCCCTCAAGCCGCTGGTGCCGTTCGCCCTGGCCACGGCCATCTTCATGTTCGTCGTCAACAGCGCCGCCGACCGCCGCGCGCGCGACGAATTGCAGGCCATGCGCCAGCGCGAAGAGATCGCCGAAGCGGCCCAGCTGCTGGCCGAAGCGCGCCTGCGCGCCCTGCAGGCGCAGATCGAGCCGCATTTTTTGTACAACACCCTGGCCGGCGTATTGAGCCTGATCGAGCGCGAACCGGCGCAGGCGCGCCACATGCTGGCGCGCTTCATCGATTTTCTGCGCGCCAGCCTGGACGCCAGCCGCGCCCAGCACGCCACCGTGGGCGCCGAGTTCGACCTGGCCGGCGCCTACCTCGACGTGCTGGCGGTGCGCATGGGCAGCCGCCTGCGCTTTCGCATCGACGCCGATGCCGACGCCCGCGCCTGCGCCATCTCGCCGATGCTGATCCAGCCGCTGGTGGAGAACGCCGTCATGCACGGGCTGGAATCGAAAGTCGAAGGCGGCCAGGTGCTGCTGCGCGCGCACCTGGCACCGGACGCGCTGGTGGTGGAAGTGGAAGACGACGGCGTCGGCATCGGCAACGCGCCGCCGCGCCAGGGCGGCGGCGTCGGCCTGGCCAACCTGAAGGCCCGGCTGCGCAGTTTGCATGGAGCGCACGCGCGGGTAGAATTGCTCGACAATGCAAGCGGCGGCGCGCTGGTGCGCCTGCTGCTGCCCTTACCGAAAACCATGCATGGACAATTCTGAAGCCGTCACCGCCGTCATCGCCGACGACGAAGCGCACCTGCGCGACTACCTCGCCGCGCAACTGGCGGCGGCCTGGCCCGAGCTGCGCATCGTCGGCCAGGCCGCCAACGGCATCGAGGCGCTGCGCCTGATCGACGAACTGGCGCCCGACATCGTTTTCCTCGATATCCAGATGCCCGGCATGACCGGCCTGGACGTGGCCGCGCGCATTTCCAGCGGCGAGCACGGCCCGCACATCGTGTTCGTCACCGCCCACGACCATTACGCCGTGGCCGCGTTCGACCACGCCGCCTGCGATTACCTGCTCAAACCTGCCAGCGCCGAGCGCCTGGGCCGCACGGTGGCGCGCTTGAAATCGGCGCTGGCGGTCAAGCCGGCGGGCGAAGCGCAGGCGCTGCGCGATTTGCTGGGCAAGCTCGGGGTGGCGGTGGCGCCCAGGCCCGCCCCGCTGCAATGGATCCGCGCCGCCCACGGCAACCAGACCCGCCTGATTGCCATCGACGAGGTGATCTACTTTCAAAGCAACGACAAGTACACCAGCGTGTTCACCGATGAAGGAGAAAGCCTGATCCGCACCCCGATGCGGCAGTTGCGCGAGCAGTTGGATGAGCAGCGCTTCTGGCAGATTCACCGCAGCGTGATCGTGGCGGCGAAATCGGTGGCGGCCACCCATACGGATTTTAGGGGGCGGCTGATGGTGAGTTTGAAGGGGCGGCCGGAGCAGCTGGTGGTGAGCCGCAATTATGCGGATATGTTTCGGCAGATGTAGAAGGGGGGACTGGCACGCGCGCGGCGGCGTTCGAACTTGCATGCGTCGCCGATTGCGCGGTGCCTGTCCCATGCCTGCACGCCACCAGCATGGGACAGGCACCGCGCATTTGGAGCCGGTTGAAAAAGCATATGCCGCCGCGCGCGTGCCAGTCCCCGGTAACTAAGCCGCCGCGGATTGACTGTCATTCACCGCCAACGCCTCCGCCAGCGCCTGCGCCACCACCCCATCCTGCCGCACCACCCGCACCCGGCCTTCGCGCCAGGCGGCGGCCAGCTTTTCCAGCGGCAGCGAAAACGCTTCCTTGCGCGCGCCGGTGGAAAAGATGAACAGGCTGCGCAGGGGGCTGATCCAGGCAAGCTTGACGGTGCGTGACGGGGCGGCCGGGTCGCTGTCCTGGAACTGCAGCCACATGCCGCGCTCGAGGCCGTCGATGTCGGCCTGCGCCGGATCCTGCTCGGCGCTGGCCGCCTCGGCTTGCTCGGCGGCGGCCAGCGCCTGTTCGTTCTCGACCCGGCGCAGGGCGTCCTGCTGGGCCGCCGCCATCGCCACTTCCAGCTGGCGCTCGGGCGACAGGTCGATCGGCGCGCGCACGATCGAAGCGTGGCATTCGGCCAGGTCGGCGAAAAATTGCAGGCGTTCGGCGTCCTGCCACTTGATAATGTCGAGCCACTTGTTGAGGGTGGTAAGCAGGCTCGGCAGCCGGGCGATCAGCTGGCGCCGCTGCTCGGCGGTGATTTTCGGTTTGACGCTCCAGATCAGGTCGTCCATGGTGCGGGTGGCGCTGCCGACCGCGCCCGGCTTTTCCGTCTCGACCGAATAGGCGATCGTCAGCACCGAGGTCCATTTGTGCTGCAGGAAGGCTTCCACCACTGTCGCCATTTCGCCGCTGCCGACCCGCAAGGCGACCGCGTTCCTGGCCGACTTGGTGGCGGCGTTGACTTTTTCCTGCTTGATGGCGGCGGCGATCGGCGCCGCCATGGTGGCCGAGGCGGCCTGCTCCTCGGCGGCCAGGGTGGTTTCCAGCTCGGCCACCGCTTCGGCGAAGACGGCGCCGTGCGCTTGCGGTTCGCGGCTGACGCTCTCGCCCACCATGGCCACGCCGCGCTGCATGGCCTGGAACAGCGGATCGTCCGGTGCGCGCTGCTCCCAGCCCATGCGCGACATCAGGTCGATCATGCGGCGCGCCGGGTGATTTTCCTGATAAAAGAAGTCCTTGTCGAGCAAGGCGGCCTTCAGCACGGGCGCCTGCAGATACTGGACCAATTCGCGGGTCGGCTGGGGAATCGAGTCATCGAGGTAGACCGTGTCGAAAATGCGCGACAACAGGTCGAGCGTGGTGGCGTCGCCGCGGTTGAGGGCGCCGGCCGGCATGGCTTGCTTCAGGCGCGGCAGATAAAACACATTGTGCGGCTGCGCGCCGGACCCGATGGCGGGGCTTGGCGCGGCCGCTGCCGTGGCGGCCGGCATGGCGGGTAACTGCGGCAGGCGCGCCAGCAGATCGAGCAAGCTTGCCTGCTGGCCTGGCGCAGCAGCGGCAAAGCCGCCGGCGGGCGCCGGCGCGCCCGGATGCGCGGCAAAAGCCGGCG
>JAQGNM010000488.1 GCA_028291845.1 Massilia sp.
CGCCGAGGACAACGACATCGACGAGATTCCCGTCCAGCTGGGCGGCGGCATCCGCGACCTCGACACCATCGAGCGCTATCTCGACAACGGCATCAGCTACATCATCGTCGGCACCGCCGCGGTGAAAAATCCGGGCTTCCTGCACGATGCCTGCGGCGCCTTCCCCGGCCACATCATCGTCGGCCTCGACGCCAAGGACGGCAAGGTCGCCACCGACGGCTGGAGCAAGATGAGCGGCCACGAAGTGATCGACCTGGCCAAGAAATTCGAAGCCTACGGCGTCGAATCGATCGTCTACACCGACATCGGCCGCGACGGCATGATGGGTGGCGTGAACATCGAAGCGACCGTCAAATTGGCGCAAGCGGTGAAAATTCCCGTGATCGCTTCGGGCGGCCTGCACAACCTGGCCGACGTCGAAGCGCTGTGCGCGGTGCAGGATGAGGGTATCGAAGGGGTCATCTGCGGCCGCTCGATCTACGAAGGCACCATCGACCTGACCACGGCGCAAATCCGCGCCGACGAGTTGTCGGGCGACTCTTTCAAGGGCGGCGAGGCGTAAGCCCGCGCGCCGGTACCCGACATGCTCGCCAAACGCATCATTCCCTGCCTCGACGTCACCGATGGCCGCGTCGTCAAGGGCGTTAATTTCACCGAGCTGCGCGACGCCGGCGACCCGGTGGAAATCGCCCGCCGCTACGACGGCCAGGGCGCCGACGAAATCACTTTTCTCGACATCACCGCCACCTCGGATGAGCGCGACCTGATTTTGCACATCATCGAAGCGGTCGCCTCAACCGTCTTCATCCCCCTCACCGTAGGCGGCGGCGTGCGTAAAGTCGAAGACGTGCGCAGACTGCTCAACGCCGGAGCCGACAAGGTCAGCATGAACAGCTCGGCCGTCAGCAACCCGCAACTGGTCTACGAGGCGTCGCAAAAGCACGGCTCGCAATGCATCGTCGTCGCCATCGACGCCAAGCAGGTCGCGCCCGGTAAATGGGAAGTGTTTACCCATGGCGGCCGCAAGGCCACTGGCCTGGACGCCATCGAATGGGCGCAGAACATGGAGAGACTGGGTGCCGGCGAGATTTTATTGACCAGCATGGACCGCGACGGCACCAAGTCCGGCTTTGATCTGGGCCTCACGCGCGGCGTGTCCGACGCGGTCGGCATCCCGGTGATCGCCTCGGGCGGTGTCGGCGGCCTGCAGGACCTGGCCGACGGTATCAAACTGGGGCGCGCCGATGCGGTCCTCGCCGCCAGCATTTTTCACTACGGCCAGCACACGGTCGAGGAAGCCAAGCGCTTCATGGCCGCGCAAGGCATCCCGATGCGCCTGGATTAACATGACTGCACCACTGATTCCCCCCACCACCCACGCCACCAATGCAAAATGGCTGAAAAAAGTCGCCTGGGACGAGCACGGCCTGGTGCCGGTCATCGCCCAGGAAGCGGCCACCGGCGATGTCTTGATGTTCGCCTGGATGAACCGCGAAGCCTTGTCGAAAACCGTCGAACTGGGCGAAGCGGTGTACTGGTCGCGCTCGCGTAAAAAACTCTGGCACAAGGGAGAAGAGTCCGGCCACACGCAAAAGGTGCTGGAAATCCGCCTCGACTGCGACGAGGACGTGATTCTCCTTAAAATCGAGCAGACCGGCGGTATCGCCTGCCACACCGGGCGCCACTCCTGCTTCTTTCAGAAATTCGAGGGCGACGCCACGGTCGGCGACTGGCACAGCGTCGAGCCGGTGCTGGTCGACCCGGGCACCATCTATAAAAATCCGAAAAAGAAAAAACCATGAGCGTTACCCTGCAGCGCGTCGCCGAGGTCATCGAATCGCGCAGAATTGAAAATGGCGGCGACCCGGCCACCTCGTATGTGTCGAAACTGTTCGCCAAGGGCGACGACGCCATCTTGAAAAAAATCGGTGAAGAAGCGACCGAGACGGTGATGGCGGCCAAGGACGTGCGCGCCGGCGCCGATGCTTCGAAACTGGTCTACGAGGTTGCCGACCTGTGGTTTCACTCGATGGTGTTGCTGGCCCAGTTCAATTTGTCGCCGCAACAGGTGCTCGACGAACTGGCGCGCAGGGAAGGTGTTTCAGGAATCGCCGAAAAACTTTCTCGTCCCAAGGACTAACAATTTCAGGAGCCACCGTGGATAACTGCCTGTTCTGCAAAATCGCATCCAAGAAAATTCCCGCATCGGTCGTCTACGAAGATGAGGAAATGCTGGCATTCAAGGACATCAACCCGGCTGCCCCGGTGCACCTGCTGGTGATCCCGAAAGTGCACGTGGCAACCTTGTCCGATACCACCGCCGAGCACACGGCGATGCTGGGCCGCCTGCTGGCGCTGGCGCCGAAGTTGGCGGAAGAACATGGTTGCGCGGTGGTGCATGGCCCGGACGGTCCGCAAGGCGGCTACAAAACCTTGATCAACAGCGGCCCCAACGGCGGGCAAGAGGTGTATCACCTGCACCTGCACGTGATCGGCGGGCCGAAACCGTGGTCCGGACAGAGGTAGCAGGGCAGATTGGCTGTGAATCGCCTGCGTATCGCGTATACTACCGCTGTAAATTCCACGCGTATTTCCACGAATTCAAGGCGTTCGCGCCAGCAAGGAGAACAACATGGGTTCAATGAGTATCTGGCACTGGGTGATCGTGCTGCTGGTTGTGGTTTTGCTGTTCGGCACCAAAAAGCTCGGTAACATGGGTTCCGACGTCGGCAAGGCCGTCAAAGGTTTCAAGGACGGCGTCAAGGGTGAAGAAGACAAAGCCATCCCACCAACCCAGGTGGTTGCCGACAAGTCGACCATCGACGTGGATGCAAAGGAAAAGTCGAAGTTCTGACGCGTTTGCCTGCACCGTGCAGGCCGTCTGAACCGGCCCTTCCATGATCGATCTCGGTCTTTCCAAAATCGCCATCATCGGCGTCGTCGCGCTGATCGTCATCGGTCCCGAAAAGCTGCCCAAGGTGGCGCGGATGGCCGGGACCCTGTACGGCCGTGCGCAACGCTACTTGCACGACATCAAATCCGAAGTCAGCCGAGAGATCGAGCTCGACGAATTGCGCAATCTGCGCAAGGAAGTGGCCGAGACAGCCGAGTCGATCCGTTCCGAAGTGAGCAACACCATTCACTCTTCGGTCGACGACGTCGAGGCGGCCTGGCGCGGCCATCCGGCCACGTTCGGCAATCCGACCGCCAGCGTCACCGATCTCGAGCGCAAGGCGCGCGATTTCCGGCGCAAGAAACTGACCCGCAACTCCGCCATCCCGGGCTGGTACAAGCAACGCCACGGCGGCAAGATGCACCTGATGTCGGGCGCCGCGCGCGTCAAAAAATACCGTCCGCGCGCGTCCACCGGCACCACCAACTCCTCCAGTTTCTTTTAAATGAACGATCAAGCCCAGGGCGAAGAAACTTTCATTTCCCACCTGTTCGAACTGCGCGACCGGCTCATCAAGGCCACCATCGGCGTTGCGATCATCTGCGCCTGCCTGTTCTTCTGGCCGGGCCCTGCCGCCATCTACGACTTTATCGCCCACCCGATGATCGCCTCGCTGCCGGTCGGCTCGAAAATGATCGCCACCGGCGTCATCGCGCCCTTCCTGGTGCCGATGAAAGTAACCTTATTGGTCGCCTTTATCATCTCGCTGCCATGGGTGTTTTACCAGCTGTGGGCGTTCGTCGCGCCCGGCCTGTACGCGCATGAAAAAAAGCTGGTATTGCCGCTGGTCGTGTCTTCCTCCTTTTTGTTCGTCGCCGGCGTGGCGTTCTGCTATTTCTTTGTGTTCGGCCGGGTGTTCAGCTTTATCAGCAACTTCGCGCCCAATTCGATCGCGGTCATGCCGGACATCGAAAATTACCTCGATTTCGTCATGTCGATGTGCCTGGCGTTCGGCGCCACCTTCGAAGTGCCGGTGGTGGTGGTGATCCTAGTGCGGATGGGGATCGTCAGCGTCGAAAAGCTCAAGGAAATCCGCCCCTACGCGGTGGTCGGCGCCTTTGTGATCGCCGCCGTGGTGACGCCGCCCGATGTGGTCAGTCAATTATCTCTGGCCATTCCGATGTGCCTGCTGTTCGAGCTGGGCCTGCTGGCCGCGCCGGTGTTTGCGCGCGCCACCAAGGTGCCGGAAGAGGCTGCGGAGAGCTGACTCTCCGCAGCGATGCTGCGTTTTACGGACAGTTTCCGATCACATAATACCCAGCCGACGTCTGCGCCAGGGTCGCCGTATAAAACGTGTTATCGAGCCCCATGTTCTGGTTCGAGCCGTTCGCCAGCGCATAACCGCCGCTGTCGTGCGCCCGTCCTGCCTGCACGTGCGCATAGTTGCTCGCATTGGTCGCCGTGCAGGTAAAACCGTTCGACGTCGTGCCCGTCACCACGCCCGACAAGGCGCTTTCTCCATTCGCGCCCACCGACGACACCTGGAAGTTATACGCCGTGCTGGCGGCCAGGCCGCTGGCCGTGTACGAGGTCGGCGTGATGGGCGACGCGGTGATCTTGCTGCCGTTGCGGTAGACGTTGTAGCCGGTCGCATTGGCCGCGGCCGACCACGACAGGGCGATGCTGCTGGCGGTGACGGCGCCGACGGTGAGGTTGGATGGCGGCTGGATGGCCGGTGCGGTGCCGACCAGGAACTGGGCGATGTTGCAGTTTGACGAAGTCTGGCCGGTGCCGCTGTCAGTTGCCGTGACCGTGCCCGTGTAATACCCGTTGGCCACCGCGTAGGCCTTGCTGAAGCTGGAACCGGCGCCGGCGGCGGCATCGTTCACCGCGGTCGGTCCGTTCAACACCACTTTATAACTGGAGATGGTGCCGGCCGTATCGGTGCCGCTGCCGGAGACCGTCACCGTGGTGCCGGACACGCTGGCGCTGCACGCCGTCACCGTGGGTGCGGCCACGCTGGCCACCCGCAGGTTGTTTTTAAACCAGAAATCCATGATGAACGATGGGTAATTCACATGGGTGGCGTCGACATAATTGGTATTCTGGCCGCCCGATCCGGCCGGCCAGGCATGCGCCATGCCGGTAATCGTCATCTCCGAGGTGCGAACTTTACCGTTGGCATCCTTGTAGCGGATGTCGCTGCCACCGGTCGGCACGGCGACCGCCGCTTGCTGGGTAAAGGCGCCGCCGTAAGCGATGCGCATGGCGGCCGCGTCCATCGGACCGTAGGCCTGGGCCACCGTGTAGTCGGTGGTGCCCCACACCACGCCGGCGATTTGGGTGGAAAATTTCGACAGGTTGCTGCCGGCCAGTGCCTTGCAATTGTTGCCGGCGGTGGTGGCGGTGTAGCCGGACGGCACGAAGCCGATTTGCGCCGTGGTGGTGCCCGGCGGCGGCCCGGCGTTGATGCCGACCCCGGCAAAAATGTCGGGCGCCATGCAGCCTAGCGCCATGGTCTCGCCGCCGCCCGAGGACAGCCCGGCGACGTACACCTGATTCGGGTCGATCGCATACTTCGGATCGCTGATAAAACGGTTGATCAGTTTGATCAGCACTGCATCGTGGCCGGAGGTGCGGTTGTGGTTGGTGCTGGCGTAATCCCAGCAGTGGTTCGAATAGACGTTGCCGGTGGCGTTCGGCGCCAGCACCACGGCGCCGTACTGGTCGGCCGTGGCTTTCCAGTTGAAACCGCCGCCGGTGTCGATGACGTCGGCGGTCGCCGTTTGCGTGCATCCGTGCAGGGCCAGCACCAGCGCCCGCTTGCCGGCCAGGATAGGCTGCGTGGTGGGCCAATAAAAATAGCCGGTCAGGCTGCCGCCGTTGACGGTGTCGGCGTCCCAGGTTTGCTGGGCGCTCCAGGCGCCGGTGCCGGCTTGCACCTGGGCCTGCGCGGGAGAAAGGGTCGATAGCAGCAGCAACGAGGCGGCAAGGGGCCTGCACAACTTCGGCGTTGAAAAGTTCATGACGGTGTCTCCGTAGTAGTTATAAGGCAGCGCCGATGGCTTTTTGCTCTGGAGCGCTGCGAGGGTATTGCATCGGTCAATGACCGGGTGATGCAATCGAACCGGCGGAACCGGAGCGTGCGTCCGACAGAATGCCGGACCGGCGGGGCCGCGAAAAACTTAATCTTCACGAAAAGTAACGGTTTGATTCTAGTTCACGCACCGCCGATATTCGAGGTGCGCACAGGCACGCCCGCTGTGCAGCAATGCACAGATTTGATTGTCAACAATAGCCCTTCGACAAGAAAACCAGCGTAAAAAAGCCAGGTCGAAACCTGGCTTGAGGCGGGTGAGTGCCCTTGGAATCAGGCAGTTTTCTTGGTCAGCAACAAGGCCACCAGACTGATCACGGCAGCGGCCGTCAGGTAGTAGCCGACATACGCCAAGCCATGGTTGAGCGCCAGCCAGGTGGCGGCATACGGCGCCAGCGAGGCGCCGAGGATGCTGGACAGATTGAACGTGAGCGAGGAGCCGGTGTAGCGCACTTCGGCCGGGAACAACTCCGACAGCAGGGTGCCGAGGGGGCCGTAGGTCATCCCCATCAAGCCCAGGCCCAGCGCGAGGAAAAAGGCGACGGTCACGGTGCTGCCTGAACCAAACAGGGGCGCCAGCACCAGGCCGAACACGGCAATCGCGGCGGACACCCAGATCATGGTTTCGCGGCGGCCCTTTTTATCGGCCAGCACCGCCGAGAAGGGAATCGTCAAGCCAAAAAACAGCACGGCGAACAGCTGCAGCTCGAGAAACTCCATGCGCGTAAAACCGAGCTTGCTGGTGCCCCAGCTGAGGGTGAACACCGTCATCAGATAAAACAGCACGAAGGTGGCCAGGGCGATCAGGGTGCCCAGCACCAGCGAGCGGGTGTGATTGCGAAACACGGTGACAGCCGGGATCTTGACGCGCTCGTTTTTCGCCAGCACGCGGGCAAAATCGGGCGTCTCCGTCAATTTTAAACGCACATACATGCCGATGATGACCAGCAGGGCGCTGGAGAGGAAGGGAATGCGCCAGCCGTAGGCGAAGAAGTCGGCCTCGGTCAGCACCTGGGTCAGCAGCAGGAAGGTGCCGCCGGACAGAAAAAAGCCGAGCGGCGCGCCCAGTTGCGGGAACATGCCGTACCAGGCGCGCTTGCCCGGTGGCGCGTTCTCGGTGGCGAGCAGCACGGCGCCGCCCCATTCGCCACCCAAACCCAGGCCCTGGCCGAAGCGGCACAGCGCCAGCAGCAGCGGCGCCAGCATGCCGATCGAGGCGTAGGTCGGCAGCATGCCGATCAGGACCGTCGAAATGCCCATGGTGAGCAGCGCCGCCACCAGGGTCGCCTTGCGGCCGATACGGTCGCCGAAGTGGCCGAACACGGCCGAACCGATCGGGCGCGCCACGAACGCCAGCGCGAAGGTCGCCAGCGATTGCAAGGTGGCGGCGGCGGCATCGGAGGCGGGAAAGAACAGCTTGGGAAAGACCAGCACGGCGGCGGTCGCGTAAATATAAAAGTCGAAAAACTCGATGGTGGTGCCGATCAGGCTGGCGAAAAGGACCGTGCCGGCGGAGTTGGTTTTGACGGGGATGGTTGTGGACATCGAGGCTTCCTAATGAGGTGGTCTGGCGATTTTAACAGCCGCGCGAGCGCTTTGCAGTGAGGAAAATTACGAAAAAAAATGACAGGCCGCAGCCTGTCATTTTTTTGCATCGTTCACACGCCGCCTGTAATTACTTGGGCGGCTTTTGCGCCTGGGCGTAACGGCCCACCAGTTTGCCCTTGGCCAGCACGTGGCCCTTCATGGCCGCCAGCAGGGTGTCGCGGTCGGCGCCGAACGGCACATCGAGCTTGCTATCGAGCGCGAACACCTGGAAGTGATAGTGGTGCGCCGGGTCGCCGACCGGCGGACGCGGGCCGTAGTAGCCGATCGAACCGCGCGTGGTGCGGCCCTGCAGCACCCCTTCAGGCTCGGTCAAGCGGGGCTGCTCCTGCACGCCGTCCGGCAGTTTCAATACGTTGGCGGGGATGTTCCAGGCCAGCCAGTGCACGAAAGGCAGGGCCGGTTTGGCGTCCGGGTCTTCCATGATGATGGCGTACGACTGCGCGCCTTCGACGGCGCTCCAGGCCAGCGCCGGCGAGATGCCGTCGGCGTATTCGCTGTATTTCATGTTCATCACGCCGTTCGCGGCGAAGCTGGGCGAACTGACGTCGAGCTTTGCCTTGCCCTTCGCTTCGGTCTCGGCGCGCACCAGCGCCAGCGGCACGTTGGTGCCCTTGGCGGCCTGCTGCTGCATCGGGCCGGCCGGCGCCATCATCGGCGTCGCCGCCGCCTTGGCCGCATTGCCGGTGTAGGCCACGCGATAGATCACGCCATTGGCGTCGTCCGCCATCAAGAGGGCGCCATCCCTGGCCATCGCCAGGCCGACCGGGCGGGCGATGTGGGTCTTGCCGCCGTCAGTCAGAAAGCCTGTCAGGAACGGTTCGATCGACCTGGCCTGGCCGTCGGCAAAACGCACGCGGACGATCTCGTAGCCGGACGGCTCCATGCGGTTCCACGAGCCGCGCATGGTGACGAAGGCGTCGCCGCGGAATTCGGCGGGGAACGATGCGCCGGTATAAAACACCATCTGCATCGGCGCCGCGTGGGCGTTGTAGCCGAGGACCATCGGCGTGCTTCTGGCTTTCCACTCCTGCTTGGTGATGTCGCCCACCGGGGTGCTCTGCGGGTAAATATCGCCGGCGCCGTAGACGTGCGGCCAGCCATACTGTTTACCCAGTTCGATCTTGTTCAGCTCTTCCATCTGCTGGGTATCGCCCAGAAAATCGATGCCGTGGTCCATGCCCCACAACTCTCCGGTTTGCGGCTGCCAGCCGAAACCGATGGTGTTGCGCAGGCCGCTGGCGAAAATGCTTCTCTGCTTGCCGTCCGGGGTGATGCGCAGGATGGTGGCGTTTTCCGGATTCGATTCGTTGCAGTCGTTGCAGGTGCTGCCGACCGTCAGGTACAGCATGCCGTCCGGGCCGAAAGCGATGGTGCGGTTCGGGTGCTGGCCGCTGTCGGGCAGGTCCCCGGCCAGCATTTTCAGTTCGCCCAGGCGGCCGTCCGCCAGGATGTCGGCGACGAACAGCTCTTTTACTGTCACCAGGTACAGCTTGTTGTCGCGGATGGCCAGGCCGTGCGCGCCAGGGCGCATCGCCACCGTGACCGGCGCGCCGTCGGCCATGCCGTCGCCGTTGGCGTCGCGCAGCAGCAGCACGTCGCCCTGGTCGCGGCGGCTCACATACACATCGCCATTCGGGGCGACGGCGATGACGCGGGCATTTTTCAGGCCGGTGGCAAACGCGTTCACCTTGAAGCCGGCCGGCGCCTTCAGCGCGGCGATGCGCTCGGGGGTGGCATCGACCTTGGCGGGCTTGAAAATATTGGCGGCCAGGGCGACGCGGGTGCCGTCGCCCTGTTGTGCCATGGCGGCGCCGGTCAGTGCCAGCATGCCGGCAGCAATTAAAGTGCGTTTCATCGTGATCCCTTCGATCGATTGTTAAATATCCAACAATCTTGCATCCTCAAAGGGCCAGCGTATGTTAAGCACCCCACGCAAGCGAGCTCATGCGGCAAAAATTATGCAATAAGTTGCATAATCGAAATCACTGCATCAGTTCGCGGATGGTTTTTACGGGCGCATTGCCGTAACCGAGAAACTGCTCATGAAACTGTTTCAAGTTAAAGCTGGGCCCAAGCGCCTGCTTGCGCTGTTCGCGCAATTCCATGATCTCGGTGTAGCCGCTGAAGTAACTGGTCAGCTGCACCGACGACAACTGCACTCGTCGCCATTTTTCATTGGCTTCGGCCGGCGTCTGGAAGGCCTGGCGCACCAGCAGATCGATCGCCTGCGCCCGGGTCATGCCGTTCACGTGGACGCTGTAGTCGAGGATGGTGTTGGTGACGCTTCTCAGGTTCCACTTGCAGTACATCAGCCACATCTCCGGCGCATTGTCGCCGTAGCCCGATTCGAGCATCATGCGCTCGGCGTACACGGCCCAGCCTTCGACCATGGCGCCATTGCCGAACAGGGATTTGACCAGCGAAGGCGACTTGTTGGCGTACACCAGTTGGGCGTAATGGCCCGGCACCGCTTCGTGGATATTGAGGATCTGTAGCATCCAGGTGTTGTACTCGCGCAGGCTGCTTTCCGCTTCCGCCGCCGTCATCGACGTCATCGGCGTGACGTTGTACCAGGTGCGGTCCTGCGGCCGGTACGGGCCGGGCGCGTCGATGCTGGCGCCGGCGATGCCGCGCTTGTACAGCGGCGTCTCGCGCACTTCCAGCGGGCGGCGTGCATCGAGCGTGAGCAGGTCGTGCGAGGTCACCCAATTCTGCAGCACGGGGATCTGGCGGCGGATCTCGGGGACGAAATTTTCGCGCGCCACGTGGTTGTTCGACAGCTTGTCGATCACCATGCCGATCCTGGCAAAGCGGTCGGCCGGTTTGGCGGCGGCGCCCATGGTTTTCGGCCACAGCTCGTTGGCCAGTCCATCCATCCTCGTCAACAGCTCCTCTTTGGCGGCCAGGGCCTTCTGGTAGGTCTGCTCGGCGCTGCTGGACGACTGGATGTCGTAGCCGAACTTGGCTTGGTAGAGATCCTTGCCGAGCCTGAACGAGCGCGCGCTGTTGCTGGCCTGCTGGCGCTTGTCCAGGGCCGACAGGAAATCGACGTAGCCGAGCAAGGCGCTGCCGGCGTTGGCGATTCTCTGCGCGAAAATCGCCTTTTCCTGCGCCGTCAAGATCGATTCCTGCGCCGCCTTGCCCAGTTCGGCCAGCACCACCAGGGTGCCGGGCGCTTGCGAAATGGCCAGGGCGGTGTGCTCGCGGGTCGGGTTATTGATGCTCGCCTGCGCCGCCTGGTAGTAGGCCGGCGCCGTCGCCAGGCGTTTTAACAAGGTGCGCAGGCGCTGCGGCTTGGAGGCGTATTCGGTGGTTAAAATCAGGTCGAGCGGCTCGGCGATGTTGTACAGCGCCGGATTCCATTCCCACTCCTTCAAGGTGGTCAGCGCGAAGCGGTCGGCCTTGACCTTGTTGATCAATACCGCCAGGTCGGTGCGCTGCTTGGGCGATAACTGCGAGGGATTGATCTTGCCGAATTTGTCGAGCCATTCGTCGGCAAAACTCAGTTGATGCGCGCGGGTGGCGGCGTTCGGAATCGACATGGCGGCGGCGCCGTCGAACTTGCCGACGCTGATCGCGCTTTCCGGATCGAGCTTCCACAGGGCGTTGAGGAACTGCTGGGCGTTGTAGTCGAGCGTGCGGTCGGAGCGTTTTTCGGACGGGGCGCTGACCACGGCGATCGGTGCGCTCACGCGCGCTTCGGCCGCCTGCGGCTTTTCCTTGGGCGCCGCCTTGGCAGCCTTGGATTTATTGGTCTTGTGGGCGCTGCTGCTCGATTTGGCGGCGGCCTTTTTTGGCTTGGCCGCCGCTGCCGGCGCCATGGCAAACGCCGTCATCAGGACGGCGAGAGCGATTTGTGTTTTGATCATGTGTGACCTCGTGATAGTGTCAATACGGGCGCACCTTGGTGTCCGCCCGTGGTGTAGCCCCGGCGGCGCCGCACACACCGGCGACGGGGCGTCAGGTTAGCACCAATCGCGCGGTTTGCGCGAGGCGGTAACAATTCGATGCACCTCTAGAGGGCCTGCTCGCCATGCGCCAGCAGCCATTGCTGGTGGCGCGCGTTGATGGCCGCCACCGCCGCTTTGCCGCCGGCGATATTGGTCAATAAAATCGCGTTGGCGCGGGTGCTGCGGTGGCTCACCTTGACGGTCCACGAGCGCGTGACCCAGCTCCAGAAGCTTTTTTCGTAGCCCGCTTCATCGACATCGCGCCACTTCACGCCGACCACGCCGCGCCGCCACGGCAGCACGCCCGCATACACCCAGACGCCGGCGTCGTCGTAGTACAGCACCACGCTGCGCGTGCTGGCCAGGCGAAATCCGACCAGCAGCGCGGACAGCGCCAACACCACGCCCGCCACTTCATCGCCCCATCTGAAGGCAAACGGCAGCGCAACAAAAAACAGCAAGGCCGCCAGCACCAGCGTGGCGGCATACGACAGCCACGATTTGACGCCGAGGACATGGACGTCTTGGCGCCCGCCCTGGCTCATTTCGCCAATCCCTCTTCGAGCATTTTAAGCATGTCGGTGGGCGACATCCTGGCCGCCAGGTCGGCCCCTTCCAGCAAGCTGTCGGCCAGATCTCGCTTGTGCTTGTGCAGGTCGACGATGCCTTCTTCGATGGTGTGGCGCGCCACCAGGCGATAAATCGTCACCGGACGCAGCTGGCCCATGCGGTGGGCGCGGTCCGAGGCCTGGTCTTCCACCGCCGGGTTCCACCACGGGTCCATGTGAATCACATAATCGGCCGCCGTCAGGTTGATGCCGACGCCGCCCGCTTTCAGGCTGATGAGGAACAGATCGCCGTCGCCGGCCTGGAAGGCGTCGACCCGCTTTTTACGTTCGGCCATCGGCGTCGACCCATCGAGGTACTGGTAGCGGATGCCGCGCGCGTCGAGGTGGCGGCGGATCAGGGTCAGGTGGTCGACGAACTGGCTGAACACCAGCGCCTTGTGGCGGTTTTCCAATAGGTCGTCCACCAGCCGGGCGAACACCGTCAATTTCGAACTTTCCAGATTCAGTTCGGGCGCCACCAGGTTCGGGTTGCAGCAGGCGCGCCGCAGCTTCATCATCTCGGCCAGGATCTCGATCGACTTTTGATTTTGCGGCTGCTCCAGCGCCGCCAGCCGCGCCAGCGCGTCGCGCCGCAAGGATTCATACAGCGCGGTTTCCTGCTCGGTCAGATCGACCGGCAGCACGATCTCGGTGCGCGGCGGCAGTTCCGACAGCACCTGCGCCTTGGTACGGCGCAAAATGAATGGCTGGATCAAGCGGCGCAGGCGGGTGCGCGCGGCCTGCTCGGCGCGTTTGTCCTGGGCCTTTTCGATCGGCCCGGCAAAGCGCAGATTGAACTGCTCGGCGTTGCCGAGCAAGCCAGGGTTGATGAACCTGAACAGGTTCCACAATTCGCCCAAGTGGTTTTCCAGCGGGGTGCCGGTGGCGACCATTTTAAAATCGCCCTGCAGAGACATGACCGCCTGCGAACGCTTGGTGGCATTGTTCTTGATCGCCTGCGCTTCGTCGAGCACCACCGTGTGCCACTGGACTTTCGCAAACTGCGCCGCCGCCAGCTGCAACAGGCCGTAGCTGACAATCACCAGGTCGAACGCTTCGACGCCTTCTAACAGCGCCGCGCGGTCGCCCGCGCCGAACAGTTTGATGCGCAAGGTCGGCGCGAACTTCTCCGCTTCGGCCATCCAGTTCATGCACACCGAGGTGGGCGCCACCACCAGCGCCGGGCCGTCCGGGGCGCGCTGCAGCAGCAGCGCCAGCGCCTGCACGGTTTTACCGAGGCCCATGTCGTCGGCCAGGCAGGCGCCCACGCCCCAGTGGGCCAGGCGCGACAGCCACTGAAAGCCTTCCAGCTGATAGTCGCGCAATTCGGCCTGCAAGGTCGATGGCAGCGCCGGCGTGTACGCCGTGGTGGCTGCCATCCGCTTCAAATGCTCCTTCCACAGCTTATCGGCCTTGACGCCGCCGGCGTCGACCGCCAGTTCTTCCAGCGCGAAGCTGGCCAGCGGATGCACGCGCACGCCGTCGGCGGTGGCTTCGCCGAACGAGGCCAACTCCATCAAACGGCGGTGCAGCTCCGTCGACAGCGCCACGAACTGGTTGTCGCCGAGTTCGACGAAGCGCCCGCGGCTCGATTTGAGCATGTCGAGCAGCGCGCGCAGATCGACGATTCTCTCCTCGTCGATCTGCACTTCGCCGTTGGCGGCGAACCAGTCTTTATCCCGCTTGATCGACAGGCGCATCGACTTCGATTCGACTTTTTTGCTGACCTTGAACGACTCGCCTTCGGGCCAAGCCACCAGCACCGCGCTGGTATCGACTTCCTGCAATTCGGCCAGCAGTTCCAGGCACGGAATCGGCTGCCCCAGCAGCCATTCGCCATGCTCGTTTTCAGCGTATTCGAGGCTGTGGCAGGCGCCGATCAGCTGGCGCTCGGCTTCGCGCTCGGCGTTCAGATCGCGCTTCGCTTCCACCCGCACGCCGTTCAAGTCGGCGATCACGCTTTCAGCGCCGCTGCCGGGCTGATAGTAGGCACCGGCGCCGGGCAGCGGGCGCACCAGCACCTGCATGCGCAGGCCCTGCTGGTAGGGCAGCAGGTGCACGTGCAGGCGCGCGTCGGCCGCCACCTGCTCGATGTCGCCGGCGCTGCCGCCAATGTCGGACTGCACCGTGACGATCGACGAAATCGCGCTGATCGCTTTGAGAACTTGCTTCTCGGCGGCCAGCGGCACCACCAGGCCATTGCCGATGATGGCGCCGACGCGCCGGTGTTCGGCGGTGAGCTTGACCACGCGCAGGCGGCTGGGCGTTTCGCGGGTGATGCAGACGTCGTCGGCGCCCACCGTGGCCGGGCGCATGGTGATGGTTACCTGCGCGCCGTGCGCTTTCACCAGCAGTTCCGGTTCGCCCGGCAGCAGTTCCACCCGCGATCCCGGCGCATCGGCCCAGAACAGCAGCGGGTGGCCGATCAGCGCCGCCACCGCCTTGTCGGTGTCGAGTTCGTATTTCGAGCCGCTCTGGCTGTAGTACTTGTAGGCCTCGATGGTCGATATCGCGGCCAGATCCTGCGCCGTCAAAAAATCCATCTGGCCGGCTTCGTCGGCCAGGCGTTTCAAGGACATCGCACGGCCTTTGCTCCAGCCGCCCTGGCTGTCCCGCTTTTGTTCACGCGGCTCGATGCTGTTGATGCCCCAGTCGGCGGCGTAGCCGATCAGCCAGACCAGGCGCGACTCGCGCACGATTTCCACGTTCACCGCCGGCTGCAAATTGATCAAGGCATTGAGCTGGCGCTGCCAGGCTTCCTCGCGCTCGAACCAGCTACACAGGTCGGCAAAGCGGTGGCGCTGGCGCAGGGCGGTGGATTGCTGCTCGCGCTTGACGTCGCCCAGCTGGCCCAGCACGCCGCCCAGCTGGGCGGCGACAAAATCGAAACCTGCGCTGCTTGCCGCCTCGAACTGCGTCTCCAGCAGCGCCTTGCGCTCGGCCAGCTTCGGCGCCCCCAGCCACCAGTGCAGCAGGGCGCGAAACATCACCGGCTGCATGAACGCTTCCCAGGCGCGGGTCGGCAGCACCTCCGGGTCGACCGTGCCGGCGCGGATCTGGCGCAGCATGCTCAGTTGTTGATAGACGGCCGTGTCGTGGGTGGTGACGCCCTTGGTGGCGATCTCCAGGTAGGTCTCGGCCTGTTTGAGATGGCGAGCATCGCCGCTTTTCAGTAAACCCAGTACGTACAGGTGGCCGGACAGGCCGCTGAAAACAGCTTTTCGTTTGCCGGTTTCCTTGCGCCGCAACTTCAACGCTTCCTCGAATTGCAGCAGCGCCGGCGCATCGTCGCCGCGCAGCAGGTTGACGGCGCCGGCGAACATGCCGGCGTAGGAGGGGTCGAGCGCGGGCAGCAGCGCCTTGACATCGTCGAAGCGGCCGCACAGCAGCAGGTTGGCGCACAAGGCCACCCGCAGCATCATGCTGGCGCCAGGTTGTGCCGCCAGAGCTTCGGCACAGGCGCGGATGGCGGTCGCGCTGGCCGGCTCGTGCTGCGAAAACGACAGCAGAGTGGCGACCACGTCGTCGCGCATCGAAGGGTGGATGCGGTCGATCAGATCGGCTTCGAAGGGACTGCCGGCGATGTCGACCAGCGGGTGCATATAGCCAGCCTCGTGGCAGTCCAGGCAGGCCTCGAGCAGCGGCGCGCAGATGCTGGCGTCGTTGCCCAGCACCAGCGACATGCGCAGCATCGCCACACCCTGGCGGTAGCTGCGCAAGACCAGGTTGCCTTCCCAGTTGGTACGCAGCGGCAGCACCTTGCTGTAGGAGTAGCGCAGCGGCTCGACCATGCCGGCGTCGAGGGCGGCGCGGATCGCCGGCCACACGGCCTCGCGGACCAGGGCAAAGCCGCGCCCGATCACCTCGCTGACCAGTTTTAATTCCTTGAACAGCTTGATGTCGCTGTCGAGCGTCAGCACCGGGATCACCACGCCGATTTCGGCCAGGTGCAGGGTGATGCGGCTTTTGCCCATCGGTTCGCCCGCCAGCGCCAGCAGGGCGGCGATCAGCTTTTGCGTTTCCGAGAAGCCGGCGAACCGCTGGTGCAGATTGACTGCCGTCATGCGGCAGACGGCAGATTGTCGATGGCGACCACCGCCGGCTGCTCGGCCGGCGTCACCCCGAAGATGCGCAAATAAAAATACAGCTCGGCCTCGAGCGTGCGGACGATCGAATCGGCCTTCCTGAAGCCGTGGCCCTCGCCTTCGAGCGTCATGTAGGCGACCGGCACGCCGGCCTTGCGCAAGGCCTCGACCATCACCTCCGATTGGGGCGGCGGCACCACCTTGTCGTCCAGGCCCTGGAAGAAGATCATCGGGCTTCGTAACTTTTCGGCGTGGTGGATCGGGGAGCGTTCCACATATAGCGCCTGCGCCTGCGGCTGCGGGGCGATCAGATAATCGGTGTAGTGCGATTCGAACTTGTGCGAATCGTCGTCCAGTCCCGCCAGATCCGACACGCCGTAATAACTGGCGCCGGCCTTGAACACGTCATGGAACGCCAGTGCGCACAGCACCGTCAGGCCGCCGGCGCTGCCGCCGCGGATCACCAGGCGGTTCGCATCGACCGTGCCCTGTTCGGCCAGGTAGCGCGCGCCGGCCACGCAATCGTCGACGTCGACCACGCCCCACTGGCCTTTCAACGCGTCGCGGTAGGCGCGCCCGAAGCCGGTGCTGCCGCCGTAGTTGACGTCGAGGACGGCAAAGCCGCGGCTGGTCCAATATT
>JAQGNM010000497.1 GCA_028291845.1 Massilia sp.
GATATTGCCGATGCCGGCAAAGTGCAAGGTGGCGTCGCCGTCGCGGTCGGCCCGGCCGCCGGCGCCGGGATAGCTGATCTGCGCCACCGCCAGCGCCGCGCCGCGGGTGGCGCGCAGGGCGCCGTGGCATGCTTCGATCTGCGCCGTCGGCGTGCGAAACGGCGCCTCCGCCATGCAATCGAGCGCCGCCCGCGCCGCCGCCGCAGCCAGGTCGCCGTGACCGAGGCCGTCGATCGACATCAGCGCCACGCCGGCGCGGTCGCAGGCGATTGCCCAGCCGTCGCCGTTGCTCTCTTCGCTGGCGATCGGCAGGCTCAAGGCGCCGAAGCTGACCATGCCGGGCTTGTCGGCCAGCGCCGGCGATAGTGACTGCGACAAGTCGGCGGCGGCGCGCCACAGGCGCATGAAGAACACCGCGCCCTTGCCGCGCGGCGCCCAGGCGTCGAATTCGTCCGCCAGGCGGCGCATGGCGCCCAGTCCGGTGCCGGCGGTGCCGACGCTGGAGACGCCGTCGCGCAGCGCCTGCATCATGTTGCCGATGCCGGGACCGCCGTCGACGGCGACGACATCGATGCCGGCGCGCGCGCCCTGCAGGGTGGCCGACAGATAAATGCAGCCTTCGATAGCGTGCTTGATGATATTGGTGGCCGCTTCGCTGATCAACAGCGCCAGCTGGCCGGCGCGCACGTCGTCGAAGCCGAGTTCCTGCGCCAGGCTGTGGCCGGCGCGGCGGGCGGCGGCGATGTCGCTGGCGTGGGTGATGGCGACGATGCTGTGCGGCCGCAGGGAGGTGCTTAACAAGGGATTCCTAGGTTGTAACTGATTGCTGACAAATTTGTAATTGTTGGTAGCCCGCCGCTGAAAAAAAGGTCAGGTGTTTCTCTCAGCGTTTCCACTTGGCGATCGCTACCGCCGTGCCTTCGCCGGCCCGGGTGTCGATGTCGAATTCGTCGACCAGGCGGCGTGCTCCCGACAGCCCCAGTCCCAGGCCGCCGCCGGTGGTGTAGCCGTCGGTCAGCGCCAGATCGACGTCGGCGATGCCGGGGCCGTCGTCGGCGAACACCAGCAGCACGCCGCGGCGAAAGCCGTCGTCCAGTTCGACCACGTGGGCCTCGCCGCCGCCGCCGTACTTGATGGTGTTGCGCGCCAGTTCGCTGGCCGCCGTCACCAGCTTGGTCTGGTCCACCAGGCTCAGTTTGAGCGACAGCGCCACTTCGCGCACCAGCCGGCGCAGCGCCACCACGTGTTCGTCGGAGGTCAGCGGCAGCACCGTGTGTTGGGCGGTGTGGGGGCCGGCATCGAGCAGGCGGCTGGCGAAGCGCACGGTGGCGGTTGTCGAAGTCCCGCTCATCTCTGCTGGTTTTGATCGTAGCTCTTGCCAAGGAGCAGCATGCCGCGTTCGACATTGAGCGCAGTCTTCACGCCCGGCAGGGTCAGGCCCAGCTCGACCAGGGTGATGGCGACCGCCGGCTGCATGCCGACCAGCACCGTCTGAGCGTCCAGCACGCGCGCCATCGAGGCGGTGTTGCTGATCATCCGGCCGATGAAGGAGTCGACCAGGTCGAGCGCGGAGATGTCGATCAGCACGCCCTTGGCTTCATCGCTCACGATGCGTTCGGTCAAATCGTCCTGCAAGGTCATCGCCAGGCGGTCGTGCATGTCGACCTGGATCGTCACCAAAAGCAGATCGCCGATGCGCAAAATGGGAATACGCTCCATGATCAGCCGCGCTTGATGGAGGCGCCGACGCGGCCGAGGGCGACCACGAAGGCGTCCGCCAGCGTCGCCTTGGTGACGACGTCTTCCAGGTTCACCCCGAGGTGGACGATGGTCTGGGCGATTTGCGGGCGGATGCCGCTGATGATGCAGTCGGCGCCCATCAGGCGGGCGGCGGCGATGGTTTTCATCAGGTGCTGGGCGACCAGCGTGTCCACGGTAGGCACGCCGGTGATGTCGATGATGGCGATGGCGGCGCCGGTTTCGACGATTTTCTGCAGCAGGCTCTCCATCACCACCTGGGTGCGGGCGCTGTCGAGGGTGCCGATCAGCGGCAGCGCCAGGATGTCCTGCCACAGCTTGACGACCGGGGTCGACAGCTCGAGCAGCTCCTGCTGCTGGCGCACGATGATCTGGTCGCGGCTCTTCTGGAACACTTCCATGGTGTACAGGCCCAGCTTGTCGAGCAGGGTGGTGACCGACCACAGGCTGTCGGCCAGGGCGGCGGCGTCGGTGCTCATGGCATCGCGCATGACGTTGAACAGCGGCTGCTTGAGCGAGAAGATGAAGGTGGCGGTCTCGCTCGGCGTCGAGCCCTGCTTGGCGCGCGCGGACGAAATCTCGGTCAGCAGGCCGCGCACTTCGTCGTAGGCGCGGCTGTCGATGTCCGCCGCGCCGCCTTTGCCGATGGCCTGGGAAAACAGCGCCAGAAACTGGCTGCAGTGGCGCTTGAGCTGGTCTTCCGACGCGGCATTGCTGCGCACCATCAAGCCGCGCAGATCGCCGACCCAGGACGCCAGGATCTGCTCCTGGTTGGTGGCGATCAGGTTGCCGATGCTTGCAGCGGATTCGTTCATGGTCATGTTTTCCCGGTTTTGAAAAGTAATTGGTAACTGGATGGGTAAAAGCTGCAGGCGTAGCAGTCCCATCGCCTCTGGATAGACTGATTGTACTGTGCGAATGATTCTTTTGGTAAAAATTAACCAAAGGTGTGCAAGGGTGAAATTGCAACAAAGTTGCCAGTTTGATCGCACTACGATGGTCAAATATTTCCGCCGTGTGCATACAGCCGGGGCGGAATCCATTATCATCGGCTCATGCCCAACGACCTCTCCACTGCGCCCGCCGATCCCGGCTCCGACCAGGCCGGCCGCGTGCTGCGCCAGTTCCGTATCGTTTTCAATGCCGTCAAGCTGCATTTCCGCCAGGTCGAGACGGCGGCCGGCATCGGCGGCGCCCAGGTGTGGGCGCTCAGCGTGATCCATGGCCGCCCCGGCGTCGGCGTGTCCGACCTGGGCCGCGCCATGGACGTGCACCAGTCCACCGCCAGCAATCTGGTCAAAGTGCTGCTCGAGCGGGGCTTGATCAGCGCCGTGCGCGACCGCGACGACCGCCGCGCGCTCGGCTTGCACCTGACCGACGCCGGGGCGCAAGTGCTGGCGGCGGTGCCGGGCCCGTTCGCCGGCGTGCTGCCGGGCGCGCTGGCGCAGCTCGATCCGGCCATCCTCGGCCGGCTGGAAAACGATCTGGATGCGCTGATTGCGTCCTTGCAGGCCGACCGCAGCGCTGCCGGCGTGCTGCTGGCTGATATTTAGAAATAGAGATTCAGAGATGACAGCGGGAGGGACGGCGACGCCGCCCTGCCGTCAAACGGCCGGGCCCAGGCGCGCGGTCGCGCCTTCGACCACCGCCGCCGAGAACACCCGCCGTTCAACGCCGCTGGCCCCGGACGCGATCAAGCCCACCAGCATGTCGGCGGTCGCCTGCGCCATCTGCCGGACCGGCTGGCGCAGGGTGGTCAACTGGTAGCCGCGCCAGGCGCCCTGGGCGATGCCGTCGAATCCCGTGATCGACAGCTGCGCCGGCACTTGCAGGCCCAGTTCCAGCCGCGCAGTGTCAAGGCAGCCGATGGCGGTCAGGTCGTTGCTGCAGATGACGGCGTCGGGCGCGCCGTTCAACTTGTCGATGATCTCGCGCAGGCCGCGCGCGCCGCTGGCGTAATCGTGCTCGCCGCTGACGTGGAGCGGCGCCGCCAGCCCCAATTCGGCCAGCCGTTCGGTGACGCCGCGGCGGCGCGCCAGCGCAATGCTCGATGTCGCCGGGCCGTCGATCATGGCGAAGCTGCGGTGGCCGGCGGCGGCCAGGCGGTTGACCAGGATACGGGCGGCGCCGGCCTGATCGCAGACGATGGCGTTGATCTGGCGGTCGCGCACGCTGCGGTTGAACAGCACCACCGGCATGCGGCGCCGTTCGAATTCGGCCACCTCGCGCTCTGCCACGGGAGCGGCGATCACGGCGCCGTCGACCTGGTGCTGCCAGATATCGGCCAGCACCTCGGCCACCCCGGCCTCGAGCTGCAGCGGGAACAGCAGCAGGCGCATGCCGCGCAGGGAAAAATGGTGGCTCAGTTCGTCGAGCAGCTCCGGGTTGTGCAGGGTCCACCGGCTGCAGGCGACCAGCGCGATCAGGTTCGAGCGGCGCGCGCCGAAGCTGCGCAGGCTGCGCGCGGCGGGGTTCGGCGTGTAGTCGAGTTCGAAGGCGGCCTGCATCACGCGCGCATAGGTAGCTTTCGATACCGAAGCGCCCGGCTTGAAGCAGCGCGATACCGCCGATTGCGACACCCCGGCCGCGCTGGCCACATCGTAGGAAGTGACGCGCCGCGATTCGCGATGAATCAGCGCTTTGATATCGGCGATGCTGTGACTGACAGGCGGAGTCGAGTTGGTCATGCGTGCGGGGCTGAGCGTGGCTGAATAAATTCGAGTGTAACGCGATAAATTGCATCGTCGCAACATATTTCCGTATGGAAATTACAGCATGGACCGGGAGCACGCTAAAGTGTTGCAATAGCGCTGCCGCGATTGGGACGGTCCGGTCCGCCATGGCGGCGATCTGGTAAAATACCGCCCCTTGATTGCAAAGAATGCTTCCATGAGCCACGCTTGCGGCGTCGATTTCGGCACGTCCAATTCCACCGTCGGCCTGGTCCGGCCGGGCCAGCCGACCCTGCTTGCCCTCGAAGACGGCAAGCCGACCTTGCCGTCGGTGGTATTTTTCAATGCCGACGACGACGCCGTGAGCTACGGCCGCGCCGCGCTGGCCGACTACCTGGCCGGCTACGAGGGCCGCCTGATGCGCTCGCTCAAATCGCTGCTGGGCACCAGCCTGATCGACGGTCAGACCGAGGTGGGCGGGCGCGCCTTGCCGTTTCGTATGTTGCTGTCGCATTTTATCGGTGAAGTCAAACGGCGCGGCGAGCGCGCCGCCGGCCATCGGTTCGACGCCGCCGTGTTTGGCCGCCCGGTGTTTTTCATCGACGACAACGGCGCCGCCGACCAGTTGGCCGAAGACACCCTGGCCGAGATCGCCCGCTCGGTCGGCTTCAAGGAAGTCGCCTTTCAGTATGAGCCGATCGCCGCCGCCTTCGACTACGAATCGCGCATCGGCGCCGAAGAGTTGGTATTGATCGTCGACATTGGCGGGGGCACCTCGGACTTTTCGCTGGTGCGGCTGGGGCCGGACCGGGCCGGCAAAACCGAGCGGCGCGGCGACATCCTCGCCACCGGCGGCGTGCACATCGGCGGCACCGATTTCGACAAGTATCTGAGCTTCGCTTCGGTGATGCCGCTGCTCGGCTACGGCAGCCGCATGAGCAATCACAGCGAAATCCCGTCGAGCTATTATTTCAACCTGGCGACCTGGCACACCATCAACCAGGCCTACACCAAGAAGACCTGGACCCAGCTGGCCGACGTGGTGCGCGACGCCGCCGAGCCGGCCAAGCTGGTGCGCCTGCAAAAGCTCATCGAAGAGCGCGCCGGTCACTGGCTGGCCATGCAGGTGGAAGAGGGCAAGATCGCCCTGTCGGCGGCGCCCACCGTCTCGCTGGCACTGGAGCGCCTGGTGCCGCCTGCCAGCATCGAGATCGGCCGCGCCGGATTCAACGACGCCATCGCCCACTTGCTGGCCAGCATCGACAGCACCGTGGTGCGCATGCTGGCCGACGCCCAGGTGGCGCCGCAACAGGTCGACACCGTGATTTTCACCGGTGGATCGAGCGGCGTGCTGGCCCTGCGCGAACGCATCGGCCGCCTGCTGCCGGCGGCAAACAAGGTCGAGGGCGTCCTGTTCGGCAGGATCGGCTGCGGCCTGGCGATCGACGCCGTCCGCGAGTTCGGGCCGGCCGCATGAGCGTCTTCGACCGCCCGATCGTCATGCTCGACTTCGTGACCACCGGCTTGTCGGACGTGATGGGCGACCGCATCACCGAAGTGGCGGCGCTGCGCATCGTCGTCGGCGTAGTCATCGAGCGTTACGTTTCCCTGATCACTTGCGATTCGCGTATTCCCAGTTTTAT
>JAQGNM010000522.1 GCA_028291845.1 Massilia sp.
GTCTTGGCGTGGTAATGGACGAATTTGCTGCGCTTGTCGAAAAACGCGGTGTCGTATTCGTCCGCTTCGATGACGAAGAAATCGGAATCCTTGTCGCCCGACAGGCGCGCCGACACGCCGAAATTCATCGGCACGCCGCCGATCAAAAAGCCCGGAGAATAGCCGGCATCTTCCAGTATCCAGGCCAGCATCGCCGAGGTGGTGGTCTTGCCGTGGGTGCCGGCCACCGCCAGTACCCATTTGTGACGCAATATATGTTCGCCCATCCATTGTGGACCGGACATATACGGCAGGCTGCGGTTGAGGATTTCTTCCACCAGCGGATTGCCGCGCGAGACGACATTGCCGATCACATATAAATCAGGGTTCAAGCCCACCTGTTCCGGGCCGAAGCCCTGGATCAGTTCGATTCCCTGGGCTTCCAGCTGGGTGCTCATCGGCGGATAAACGTTGGCGTCGCAGCCGGTAACCCGGTGGCCCGCTTCCTTGGCCAGAACGGCCAGGCCGCCCATGAAAGTGCCGCAAATGCCGAGGATGTGAATATGCATGGTCTCTGTCGTCGTGGGCGGCAGGGGCGAACCCGGCCGCGTGGTGAATGGCGAAACCGCGATTTTACCTGACCCGCTACACTTTTCCGTTCCAGAGTATCATCGTGGCATGACGCCCTCCCCGTACTCCGACCAGCAAATCAAGCTCCAGCTGCGCGCCGAGATCGCCGTTCTGGCCGCCCGCCTGATCGCCCAGGACGGCGCCGACTACGACCTCGCCAAGAGGAAGGCGGCGCACCAGGTTTTACAAGACGATGTGGTCCCCGCCAACCTGCTGCCGGACAACATCGAAATCGAAGCCGAGGTGCGCAAGTACCAGGCGCTGTTTCTGGGCGACAGCCAGCCGGCGCGCCTGTTGCAGTTGCGCGAACTGGCTGCGCAAGTGATGCAGCAGCTGGAACAGTTCCGTCCGTATCTGACTGGCGCCGTACTCAACGGCACTGCCGGCGCCCATGACGACATTCATTTGCAGTTGTTCGCCGACAGCGCCAAGGATGTGATCATGTTCCTGCTCGACCGCGACGTGCCGCTCGACATCGGCGAAGCGCCGCATTTTAAAGGCGGCCGCCACGACCCGGTGGAAACCGTCAGCTTTCACTGGAAAAAACAGCAAGTCCACGCCGAGTTGTATGAAATGAACGATTTACGGGGCGCCTTGAAACCGCGCGCCGACGGCACCCCGCACCGCGCCGACCTGGCCGCCGTGCGCGCCCTGATCGCCGCCGACCTTCCCCCAGCATGAAATCTATCCCATATTAATAATGAACAGCACCGCTAAAATTCTCTTTGCCCTGGTCGCCGTGCTGGCGATTGTCGCCGGCGCGCAGCTGAGCAAGAAGCATGAAGTTGCCAAGGTGGCCACCGCGCCAGCCGCGCCAACGCCCGCCGGGGCACCTGCGGGCCCCGTCGAAGCTTTGTATGCGCAGTCGATGAACGATGCCGCCGGCAAGCCGCAATCGCTGGCGCAACTGAAAGGCAAGGCGGTGGTGGTCAACTTCTGGGCGCCGTGGTGCGGCCCTTGCGTGCAAGAAATGCCGGAACTGGTCGAGCTGTCCAGGGAGCTGGTCGATAAAAATATCGGCGTGGTCGGCATCGGCATCGACTCGCCCACCAACATCGCCCAGTTCACTGATAAATACAAGATTTCGTATCCAATCTATGTGGCCGGCATGAGCGGCACCGACCTGTCGCGCCAGTTCGGCAATACCAACGGCGGCTTGCCGTTCACCGTATTGATCGGCGCCGACGGCAAAGTGAAAAAGACCTATCTGGGCCGCATCAAATTTGCCGAATTGCGCGCTGATCTGGCCGCGCTGTGAGTTTGGCGACGGGCCGCGAACGGTCGTTCTATTCCGCCATACGCGGGTTTTATTGCTTGCCAATCCCCGATGTAGTCGGCAAAATGCCAGACTTTCTCGCCAAAGCGTCCTATAAGTGTATGCCAAGCCATGGTTAACAAGCTCCTGCTGCTGAACGGCCCCAACCTCAATTTATTGGGGACCCGCGAGCCGGCGGTATATGGGAGCACCACCCTGGCGGACATCGAACATGCGGCCATCGCGCAAGCGGCGGCGGCGGGCGCGACGCTCAGCTGTTTTCAAAGTAACCACGAAGGCGCCTTGATCGACCGCATTCACGCGGCGCGCGCCGAGGGTGTCGAAGCGATTGTCATCAATCCGGGTGGCTTGACGCACACCAGTGTCGCCTTGCGCGACGCGTTCGCCGCAGTTGAGATACCGTTCGTGGAGGTACATATTTCGAACGTCCATCAACGTGAAGCATTCCGCCACCATTCCTTCCTTTCCGCCATTGCGCTCGGCACGATTTGCGGGCTGGGGACGGACGGCTACCGGTATGCCATCGACTTCGCGCTCAAAAAGCGTTAATCTTCGTCAACTTCACGTATTGTCGTGGTGCGGCCTATCCGAACCCGCCATATGCCTTTAAAAACCACAAAAAATTCCAAGGGGTTTCACATGGATTTACGAAAGCTCAAGACCTTGATCGATCTGGTCGCCGAATCGGACATCGCCGAACTCGAAGTGACCGAAGGTGAAAGCAAGGTCCGCATCGTCAAGTCGTCGGCCATGCCGCAAGGCCAGATGATGATGATGCCGCAGCAGGGCATGCCCCAGCAATACGCGGCGCCGGCGCCAAGCGCCCCTGTCGCCGCCGCGGTGGAAGCGGCGCCGGCCGAGCCCACCGGTCACATCATCAAGTCGCCGATGGTCGGCACCTTCTACCGTTCGTCCGCTCCCGGTTCGCCGGCGTTTGTCGAAGTGGGCAGCGCCATCAAGGAAGGCGACACCCTGTGCATCATCGAAGCAATGAAACTGCTCAATGAAATCGACGCGGAAGTCTCCGGCGTCGTCAGCAAGATCCTGGTTGAAAACGGCCAGCCGGTCGAATTCGGTCAACCGTTGTTCGTGATCGGCTGATCCAGCCAACCCGACGCGGCAGTCGCGGGCGCAGCGAGAACGTGCCGCCGCGACGATCCTGAATCATCATGCTGTTCCCGGTTCGCCGGGCTTCATAGAAACACCGAACCTACCATGTTTGAAAAAATTCTCATCGCCAATCGGGGTGAAATCGCCTTGCGCATCCAGCGCGCCTGCCGCGAAATGGGCATCAAGACCGTGGTTGTCCACTCCGAAGCGGACAAAGACGCCAAATACGTGAAACTGGCCGACGAGTCGGTGTGCATCGGCCCGGCCTCCTCCGCGCTCAGCTATCTGAACATGCCGGCGATCATCAGCGCCGCCGAAGTCACCGACGCCGAGGCGATCCACCCGGGCTACGGCTTCCTGTCGGAAAACGCCGACTTCGCCGAGCGCGTCGAGAAATCCGGTTTTGTCTTCATCGGCCCGCGCTCCGATTCGATCCGCCTGATGGGCGACAAGGTCTCGGCCAAGCAAGCCATGATCCGCGCCGGCGTGCCCTGCGTGCCCGGCTCGGAAGGCGCACTGCCGGACGACCCGAAGGAAATCGTGCAAACGGCCCGCAAGGTCGGCTACCCGGTGATCATCAAGGCCGCCGGCGGCGGCGGCGGGCGCGGCATGCGCGTGGTGCACACCGAGGCGGCCTTGATCAACGCCGTGGCGATGACCAAGACCGAAGCGGGCACCGCGTTTGGCAATCCCGAAGTGTATATGGAAAAATACCTGGAAAATCCGCGCCATGTGGAAATCCAGATCCTCGCCGACGAGCACAAGAACGCCGTCTGGCTGGGCGAGCGCGACTGCTCGATGCAGCGCCGCCACCAGAAGGTGATCGAGGAAGCGCCGGCGCCCGGCATCCCCCGCAAGTTGATCGAAAAGATCGGCGACCGCTGCGCCGAAGCCTGCCGCAAGATCGGTTACCGGGGCGCCGGCACCTTTGAATTCTTGTATGAAAACGGCGAGTTTTATTTCATCGAGATGAATACCCGCGTGCAGGTCGAGCATCCGGTGACGGAAATGATCACCGGCATCGACATCGTGCAGGAGCAGATCCGCATCGCCTGCGGCGAAAAGCTGCGCTTTCGCCAGCGCGACATCATGTTGTCGGGCCACGCCGTCGAATGCCGCATCAACGCCGAAGACCCGTTCAAATTCACGCCATCCCCGGGACGCATCACCGGCTGGCATACGCCGGGCGGCCCCGGCATCCGCGTCGATTCGCATGCCTACGCCGGCTATTATGTGCCGCCCCACTACGACTCGATGATCGGCAAGGTGATCGCTTACGGCGCCACCCGCGACCAGGCGATTCGCCGCATGCAGATCGCGCTGTCGGAAATGGTGGTTGAGGGTATCCTGACGAATATCCCCCTGCACCGCGAACTGATGATCGATGCCCGCTTTATCGAAGGCGGCACCAACATTCACTATCTCGAGCAGAAGCTGGCCAATAAACCAGACTTGAAAGTGGCCCTGGTCGACGACAAGGCAGAGCAATGAGCTGGACGGAAGTTGTCATCGAAGTCGCCCGCGATCACGCCGAGGCCTTGTCGGACGCCTTGATGGAAGCGGGCGCCTTGTCGGTGTCGGTGGAAGACGCCGACGAGGGCACCGAGCAGGAAAAGCCTTTATTTGGCGAACCGGGCATGGAGCCGAAAGAAGCGGCCTGGGATCACAGCCGGGTGGTGGCCTTGACCGATGTCGATGCCGACCAGGCCGCCATCGTGGCGCAAGCGGCAGCGGCCATCGGCGTCGCCGTCCCGGCCTTCTCCACCCGCGCCGTGGCCGACGAGGACTGGGTGCGCCTGACCCAGTCGCAGTTCGCTCCCATCCACATCGGCAAGAACATCTGGGTGGTGCCGAGCTGGCATGACGCGCCTGATCCGAATGCGCTGGTGCTGGAGCTCGACCCGGGTCTCGCCTT
>JAQGNM010000527.1 GCA_028291845.1 Massilia sp.
CTGCTGGCCGCCACGTTTCACGCCGGCGCCCCCGCCGTCGCCCAAGCTGTCGACGGCAAGACGCTGTTCGCCAAAAACTGCGCCGCCTGCCACCAGGCCAGCGGCGCCGGCATCCCCGGCGCTTTTCCGGCATTGAAGGGCAACACTTATTTGCAAGGCGACCCGGACCCGGTCATCGCCACCGTACTAAAGGGGCGCGCCGGCATGCCTGCCTTTGCGGTATCGCTGGACGACACCCAACTGGCAGCGGTGCTGACGTATGCGCGTGGCGCATGGGGCAACAAGGCTGGCGCGGTGACGGCCGAGCAAACAGCGGCAGTGCGCGGCGCGGCGAATGCGCCGGCCAACACGCAGGAGAAGTCGACGATTATCCATTAACCGGTAGCGGTGTTAGCAGGGGGACTGGCGCCGAAGGTGCCTGTCCCATTTTTATTTTGAAGCGATCCATTTCAAGGCGCTGGTCTCCGATACATGGGACAGGCACCTGCCGGAGCCAGTCCCCCTGCTGCAAGCTTCGCCGCGACAGCAAAAAAAGAGCCTGGTTGTACCAGGCTCCTTTCGCATTTCAACCAATCCAAAAACAATGTTTCGCTTTTGGATGATCAGAAGTTATATGAAGCTCTCGCATAGTAATACCCGCCATTGATCCCGATCGGCGAAAAGCTCGGATACACCGTCACCGCCGCATTGTCGAGCGCCGCCCGCTGCGCCGCCAGCAATTGCCCGCTGACGCCGTTCGGGTATTTGTTGAACAGGTTGTTGGCGCCCACCGACAGCGTCAGTCCCTTGCTCACGCGGGCCGACACTTCCAGGTCGGTGATGTACTTCGGCGTGATCTTGGTCTGGAAATACTGGCCGCCGTCCTCGGTGCCGTATTCCGACGACGAGCCGTAGATCGATTCACGCAGATTGACCGACCACATGCCCATCTTCCACAGCGCGCCCAGGTTCAGGCGGAATTTCGGCGAGGCCGTTTCCAGGTCCGAGATGGCGGCCTGGTCGAGCAGGGTTTGCGGGCGCAGCTGGGCCGGCGCCTGGTTGATGTTGGTGACGGTGGTGGTGTTGTAGCTGGCCGCCGCCGACCAGTCGACGCGGCCCATGTCGCCGTATTTCGACCAGGTGGAAAGCACCGCTTCCAGGCCGCGGGTACGGGTGTCGACGGCGTTCGAAAAGATGTTGATGCCGGTCTGGGTGACGGTCGGGTCGAGCACGTTGCCGTTGGCCTTGATGGCGGCCACCACCGCCGGCGAGTTGACCGAACCGCCCGAGCCGAACACGGCGCCGCTGCCGACGATGCGGTCGCTGATGCTGATCTGGTAGGCGTCGAAGGTCAGCGACACCGTCGGCGTCGGGTGCAGCACCAGGCCGGCGCTGTAGTTGCGCGACTTTTCCGGTTTCAAGCCGTTCACGCCAACCAGCGCGGCGCCGGCCGAATTGGGCGCCAGCTGCACGAAGGCCGAGGTGGGCGACACATTGGTCGAGGAGTAATACTGCTCGGCCATGGTCGGCGCGCGAAAGCCGTTCGACACGGTGCTGCGGATCGCCACTTGCGGCGTGAAATCGTACCTGCCGGTCAGCTTGCCCACCTTGGCGCTGCCGAAGTCGGTGAATTTTTCGTAGCGGGCAGCGGCGTCGAGCTTCAGATTATCGACCGGCGAACCGGCGACGTCGACGTAGATGGCGTTATTGGAACGGCTGTGCTTGCCCGCGTCGGTCAGCAGGAAACCGGGATACGACTGCGAGCCTTCCTTGTAGCGCGAGCCGGGGTCGCCGGCGCCGATTTCATAGGTGTCGCGGCGGTGCTCGAGGCCGAACGCGACATTCAGCGGATCCTTCCAGCCAATATTAAAACCCTGGCTGATGTCGAGGTTGGTGGTCCATTGGGTGGCGATGAAGTCGCCCGCATGGAAATTGGTCGGCGTCGCCCCGGTGTCGTTGTACAGCGACACGTTGGCGCTGTTCAGCACGCCAATGGCGACATCGTCCTTGCCGTACGTTGTCGACAGATCGAGGTTCCAGGCGCCGATTTTGCTGCGCATGCCGGCGGTGAATTGATAGTCGTTTTCCTTGATCGCCTCGCTCGGCGAAAAGCCCAGCGGGAACAGTCTCGGCAGGCGGCTCGGCATGCGGTAGTTCTCGTACGCCTTGGCATCCTTGCGACCGTAGGTGATCACCGTGTACAGCTCGGTGTCGGCGGACAGGTCGACGCCGGCGTTGAGCGAGGCGATGGTGAGATGGTAGGCGGCATCGCCTGAAATGTGGTTGACGTTCGGGTAGCCCGGCACGGTTTTCAGGATCGGGTAGGCGGCCAGGGTGGACGCATCGATCACCCGCGGGTCGATGCCGCCGCGGTCGCTGGCGCCGTGGAATTTACGCTCGACCGAAAAATTGATGAAACTCTTGTCGGTCGGCGCAAAGCCGGTATTGAAGGACAGATCGCCGGTGCGCCCGCCGCCGTCGAAGTACCGGCCGCCGCTGGCGGTCAGGGTGCTGCCGGTGATGTCCTTCTTGAGGATGATGTTGACCACGCCGGCGATCGCATCGGTGCCGTACTGGGCGGCGGCGCCATCCTGCAGCACCTCGATATGATCGATGGCGGCCACCGGGATGAAATTCAGGTCGGCCGCGGCGCCGCCCTGGTACGGCCCGCCCAGCACGGCCAGATTGGCGGTGGTGTGGCGGCGCTTGCCGTTGACCAGCACCAGGGTGTCGTTGGGCGACAGGCCGCGCAGGCGCGCCGACAGGGTCAGGTTGGCGGCATCGCCGCCGAAGGCCTGGGCGGTGAACGACGGCAGGTTCTGCGCCATCGCCTGGATCAGATCGGGCTGGCCGGTGCGCTCGAGCGAGGTCGAATCGAGCACCTGGATCGGCGAGGCGCTGTCGATGGCTTTCAGGCCGCCGACCCGGGTGCCGGTGACGATGACGGCCTCGACTTTGATGTCGGGATTGACGGCGTCCGGCGCGGCCGGGCCGGCCATGGCCAGTTGCTGGGCCGCGGCTGGCCCTGCATGAAGCATCACGGCAAAGGCACTGGCGACGGCCAGCGAGACAGCGGTGCGGCGGGGATTCGCTTGCGGCATGGTGAGGCTCCTGGTGATGGACATCATAAATTCAGGTTGCAGAAATCCCTCCCGCGCGGGCGGGATCGTTTTCAACGGGGATGTGCAGCAGGCGGCTGACGCCTGCGTGCGCCGATTATTTTTTGCGTGCCGGCGCTGGCGCCGGTGATGGTGTCGCAATCACTTTGGCGGCGGTCGCCTCGATTTCGATCAGGCCGCCAGGCATCGGCAGGGCCGCCACTTGCAAGGCGGTGCGCACCGCCTTGTTCGGCTGCGCGCTGCTGCCGAAGAACTGGCTGTAGGCGGCGTTCAAGCCGTTGAAATCCATCTTGCCGTCGAGCTTGGGATCGCCCACCAGGAAGACGTTGACCTTGACCACGTCGGCCAGGCTCAGGCCCTCGGCGGCCAGCAGCTTGTCGATCTTCTGCAGGATCGAGGTGGTCTGAGTCTGGGTGTCGCCGTAGGCCTCGATCGAGCCTTTCGGCGCGGCTGGATTGGCGACATCGGCCAGGGTGCCGCTGACAAATACCAGGCGGCTGTTGGCGGGCACGCTGACGGTGAGCGAGATGGGAAAGGTCGAGTTGGGAATGCCGGTGCGCTTGATCTCTTCGGCGCCGGCCGGCAAGGCAATCGCCGGGATCAGCAGCGCTGCAATGACGAGCTGTTTCTGTAGAACGGAAATGCGCATGGGTTTTCCTTTTAATCCGGCATGGACAGCCCGCGGAGACCGCGGCATGTGCACTGCACAATGGCGCAGGCAATTCCATTACGCAAGATGTATGCCATTACCGCACGCCGTGTGCGGTCCGCGCCGCCACAGAGGGAAAACGCCGAACACAGCAAAACAGGCAGTGATGCGTCAGCACCACTGCCTGTCAAAAATGCACCAAAAAATTATTGCTTCGCACCAAATGATGCCGCTGGGGTCAACTAGTCCTTGGCCGCCACGCTGCAAATCATCGCCACCCCTTGCTTGAGAGTGTAGGTGGCGACGCTGAGCTTGCCGGCGGCATCGACCGTCAGTTCGACGTGGCTGCCGTCGGCGTACGCGCTACCGTATTGCAGTGAGCCTTCGCGCGGTTCGACCGCCAGCGTTTCCTGCGTTGCCGTGCTGTCGAAGGCGAAACCGCGTTCGCCGAAGGCAACGCCGGACGGCCCGGGCTTGATGGCCAGGGTACGCAAGGCGCCACCATCGGCGCATTGCATGGAGGCGCCGGCGGGGACGAAAAACTGCGCCACCGCCGGATACAGCGGCCTGGCAGCCAGCGCCGCCGCTGCCGCCACGTTGCGGCACTGGGCGGCACTGGCGCCGTCACCGAACATGGCGCTGCCGCCGCTGCCGCTGTTGACGATCAGCTGCCACGGCTTGTCGGCGCCGCTGGCGGCGAACGAGCCGGTCGGCGCGGCGCCGGCGGCGACGGTGCGCGCCAGGCTCATGCGCGCTTGCTCGCCGACCAGATCGGCCGACCAGCCCTTCGCGCTGGCCGCTCCCGCTGGACTGACAGTAACGCCGTCTTTCGGCGTCGGACCTTCGATGTTGTTGCATTCGCCGCCGTAACCGCCGGCGGCCAGCCCCAGCAGCGCTTTCTGATAAGCGGCCAGGCGGCCGGCGCCGTCCCTGGTCGAGGCCGCGGCGGGGGCATGGGCGGCGGGGGCATCGGCGCCGGCGGCAGCGGCAGGAGCGGTCTCGCCGGACT
>JAQGNM010000568.1 GCA_028291845.1 Massilia sp.
AGGCACCCTCCGGTGCCAGTCCCCCTACTAATAGCCGCCCGGATCCTCAGCAGCAGGGGGACTGGCGCCGCAGGTGCCTGTCCCATTGGGTGCGCACTCCCGCCTTAACTGAACACCATTACCGGCAACGCCGATCTTTTTTACGCAACCGCCGTTTCGACGGCGCGAATAATCAGTCAGCCTGCTTGCGCAAGAACGCCGGAATGTCGTACGTCTCGACGCCATTGCGTTGCATCGCCTGCACCTGCTCCGAGGCCTGCTCGCGGCGCCATACGGCCGGCTGCTTCATGCCGTCGACCGCTGCGTGGCCGGCCGAAGCGGCGCCCATGGTGACGCCGGCGGAGGCCGACAGGCCGCCCGCGGCGGCCATCGGCTGGCCGGCCAGGCCGCCGTGGGTGCCGGTGCGCAGCATCGGCTGCTGCACCAGCTGCATGGCCTTCTTGGCTTTACCGAGGCCAGTGGCGACCACGGTGACGCGGATGTCGTCGCCCATGTTGTCGTCGTAGGCGATACCCTGGGCGATCGAAGCGTCTGGGGCGGCAAAGGCGCGCACGGCGGCCATGACTTCCTTGATCTCTTTACCCTTCAAGCCGCGCGAGGCGGTGACGTTGACCAGCACGCCGCGCGCGCCGGACAGGTCGATACCGTCGAGCAGCGGCGACGCCACCGCTTGTTCGGCGGCGATGCGCGCACGGTCCACGCCCGAAGCGGTGGCGGTGCCCATCATGGCTTTACCTTGCTCGCCCATGATGGTCTTGACGTCGTTGAAGTCGACGTTGATGTGGCCCGGGACGTTGATGATCTCGGCGATACCGGCCACCGCGTTATTCAACACATCGTCGGCGTGCTTCATCCAGTCGAGCATCGATTCGTCTTCGTAGATTTCTTCGAGCTTTTCGTTGAGGATGATGATCAGGGAGTCGACGTGCTTGGTCAATTCATCGAGACCTTCTTCGGCGATGTCCATGCACTTCTGGCCTTCGTACGAAAACGGCTTCGATACCACAGCGACCGTCAAGGCGCCCTGCTGCTTGGCGATTTCGGCGACGATCGGCGCGGCGCCGGTGCCGGTGCCGCCACCCATGCCGGCTGCAATGAACACCATGTGCGCGCCGCGCAACGAGTCTTCGATGCGCTGGCGCGATTCTTCGGCCAACTGGCGGCCGACCGACGGCTTCATGCCGGCGCCCAGGCCCGAGTCGCCGATCTGGATGATGTTGTGGGCGGAGGACGCGGCCAGCGCTTGCGCGTCGGTGTTGGCGGCGATGAATTCAACGCCGCTGACGCCCTTGTTGATCATGTGCTGTACCGCGTTGCCGCCGGCGCCACCGACGCCGACGACCTTGATGACGGTACCGATTGCTGCGTTATCGACCATATCGAACTCCATGATGAAACTCCTATTCAAGTTGCCGTTTCCAAGCGCCAGGGCTCATGCTGTGGATGAAACCTGGAGGTTGAAAACTGCGCCTAAGTTAATGTTAAAAGTATGTGTTTTTATTGCTTGTTTGTATTACTTGTTTGTATTACTGCTGCCGTGCTGCCACTGCTGAATCTTGTTACTGCTGCCCTGCTTAGAAATTCCCCAAAAACCATTCTTTCATCCGCTGAAACACCGCTTTGACGGAACCGTCCTGGCGCGTGACGATGTGCCCGCGCAAATACTGTTTTTTCGCTTCCAGCAGCAGACCCAGCACCGTCGCATATCGCGGGCTGCGCACCACGTCGGCCAGCTGGCCGCGGTAGTCCGGCGTGCCCAGGCGCGCCGGTTTCAGGAAGATGTCCTCGGCCATTTCGACCATGCCCGGCATGATGGCGGTGCCGCCGGTCAGCACGATGCCCGACGACAGCACGCCCTCGTAACCGGAATCGCGCACCACCTGGTGCACCATGGCGAACAGCTCTTCCACGCGCGGCTCGATGACGGCCGCCAGCGCCTGGCGCGACAAGGTGCGCGGACCGCGGTCGCCCAGGCCCGGCACTTCGAGCTGCTCGCCCGGATCGGCCAGCACCTGTTTGGCGACGCCATAACGGATCTTGATTTCCTCGGCTTCCGAGGTCGGCGTGCGCAGGGCCATGGCGACGTCGTTGGTGATCTGGTCGCCGGCGATCGGGATCACCGCCGTGTGGCGAATCGCCCCATCGCTGAAAACGGCGATATCGGTGGTGCCGCCGCCGATGTCGATCAGCACCACGCCCAGTTCCTTCTCGTCGGGCGTCAGCACGGCGTCGGCCGAGGCCATCGGCTGCAGGATCAAATCGGACACTTCCAGGCCGCAGCGGCGCACGCACTTGACGATGTTCTGCACCGCCGACACCGCGCCGGTGACGATATGCACGCGCACTTCAAGCCTGATACCGCTCATGCCGATCGGTTCGCGCACGTCTTCCTGGCTGTCGACGATGAATTCCTGCGGCACCGTGTGCAGCAATTGCTGGTCGGTCGGGATGTTGACCGCCTTGGCCGTTTCGATCACCCGGGCGACGTCGGTGGCGGTGACTTCCTTGTCCTTGATCGCCACCATGCCGCTCGAATTGAACGAGCGGATATGGCTGCCGGCGATGCCCGCATAGACGTTGCGGATTTTGCAGTCGGCCATCAGCTCGGCCTCTTCCAGCGCGCGCTGGATCGATTCGACGGTCGCCTCGATGTTGACCACCACCCCTTTTTTCAGGCCGCGCGATTCG
>JAQGNM010000579.1 GCA_028291845.1 Massilia sp.
CGCGTCCAGCTTTGCACGCGAATACTTCTGTCTTATATAAGACATATGATGTAATTGACAGATGGGCCGGCGCGGCCTACACTCGCGGTCGATCCGGCCTGGCGGCGCCGTCCCGACACTGTATTGCCGGGCTGCACCGGCCCCGCGCCTGGAGATGTTTCACCCGAGGTACGACACCGAGTTTGCCCCTGGATTCGCGCCTGTGCGCACGCGTCGCGAACCGGCCGATTTGGTATGATTGCCATTTCCCGGACCGGCGCTGTTTCAGATTGACTTCGCGGCATCGACTGTTTTCTTTTCCCATTATTTTGGAGATTCAACATGGCTAAAACCCCACTGCGCGTTGCTGTCACCGGCGCCGCCGGCCAGATCGGCTATTCCCTGCTGTTTCGCATCGCCAACGGCGACATGCTCGGCAAAGACCAGCCGGTGATTCTGCAACTGCTGGAAATCGCCGACGAAAAAGCCCAGAAAGCGCTCAAGGGCGTGATGATGGAAATCGACGACTGTGCATTTCCCCTGCTGGCCGGCATGACCGCCCACAGCGATCCGATGACCGCCTTCAAGGATGCCGATTTTGCTCTGCTGGTCGGCGCCCGTCCCCGCGGCCCCGGCATGGAGCGCAAGGACCTGCTGGAAGCGAACGCCCAGATCTTTACCGTGCAAGGCAAGGCGCTCGACGCCGTCGCATCGCGCAACGTCAAAGTGCTGGTGGTGGGCAACCCTGCCAATACGAACGCCTACATCGCCATGAAATCGGCGCCGTCGTTGCCATCTAAAAACTTCACCGCCATGCTGCGCCTGGACCACAACCGCGCGCTCTCGCAAGTGGCAGCCAAGACCGGCAAACCGGTCGCCTCGATCGAAAAGCTGGTCGTCTGGGGCAACCACTCGCCGACCATGTACGCCGACTACCGTTTCGCCACCATCGATGGCCAGTCGGTCAAGGACATGATCAACGACGACGCCTGGAACCGCGACACCTTCCTGCCGACCGTGGGCAAGCGCGGCGCCGCCATCATCGAAGCACGCGGCCTGTCGTCGGCTGCCTCGGCCGCCAACGCCGCCATCGACCACATGCACGACTGGCACGTCGGTACCAACGGCAAGTGGACCACCATGGGGATCCCGTCGGACGGTTCGTACGGCATTCCGAAGGACACCATGTTCGGCTTCCCGGTCACCGTTGAAAACGGCGAGTACAAGATCGTGCAGGGCCTGCCCATCGACGAGTTCTCGCAAGAGCGCATCAACCTGACGCTCAAGGAACTGACGGAAGAGCGTGAAGGCGTCGCTCACCTGCTGGCCTAAACTGTAGAAATGGCGCATACCATGGCGGAACCACTTCCACCGGGTCGCCAGGCTGCCGTGCCCGCCGCTGCAAGCGCGGGCACGGCAGCCGTATCACCGGCTGTCTCCGAATCCGCATCAAGCCCGTCCATGCATCCATCCGACGTCCTGTTCCAGGGAAAACGCCATCCCTTGCTGCTGCCGGCCTGCGATCATTACGCCGGTTCGAGCAAGCTGATGCGTAAATCGATGGCGCTTCAAGAAGAACTCGGCCCCGTGTTCGACATCACCTTCGATTGCGAAGACGGCGCCGCCACCGGCCTCGAAGCCGAACACGCCCGCCTGGTCGCCGAACTGATCAACAGCGCCGGCAACACGTTCAAGCGCATCGGCGCGCGCGTGCATGATCCCCGCAGTCCCCATTTTTCGCTCGACGTCGCCACCATCGTTGGCGCCGCGGCAAGCAACATCGCCTACCTGGTCATCCCCAAGGTGGAAAGCGTCGGCGACGTCCGCAAAGTGATCGAATTCGTCAACCGCCATGCCCAGGCCGGCGGCCATCAGCGCCAGATTCCCATCCACGTGCTGATCGAAACCCACGGCGCGCTGCACGACGCCTGGGAGATCGCCGCTCTGCCCCAGGTCGAGTGCCTGTCGTTCGGCATCATGGATTTCGTCTCCGCCCACTACGGCGCCGTGCCGGCCTCGGCCATGCGCACGCCCGGGCAATTCACCCACCCGCTGGTGGTGCGCGCCAAGCTCGACATCGCCGCCGCCTGCCATGCGCATGGCAAGGTGCCGTCGCACAACGTCACCACCGACATCCGCGACACCGCCGTGGTCGCCAACGACGCCACCCGCGCCGGCGGCGAATTCGGCTTTACGCGGATGTGGAGTATTCACCCCGATCAAATCAAACCGATCGTCAAGGCGTTCACGCCGCGGCTGTCGGAAGTCAATGAAGCAGCAGCCATCCTCAATGAAGCCGTCCAGGCCGACTGGGGACCGATTTCGCAGCATGGCCGCCTGCATGACCGCGCCAGTTACCGTTATTACTGGACCGTGCTGCAACGCGCCAAACTTGCGGGCCTGGCCTTGCCGGACTCCGCCATCAGTTTGTTGACCCCCGCGGCCGCCGTTTCGGCAAGCGCTGCGGCGCCCTCCTCCCCACCGGAATCCATTTAATGTACCTGACCCTGAAAAAATCCCTGATCGCCGCCAGCCTGGCCCTGGTAGCAGCCGGCCTGTGCAGCGCCCCTGCCGTGGCCGCCGAAAAGAAAGCCGTCGCCAAGAAGGCGCCTGCCAGCAAGAAGAAAGCCAAGGAAAAGCACGAGCCGAAGGTCGAGGAGGACACTGGCCCGTCGGAAGCGGACGAGGGCGACACCATCACCACCGACTACCGCTGTGAACTGGGCAATACGCTGACGATTTTCCAGCACGCCGAAGACGATTCGCACATCGCCCTGCGCTGGAAAAAACGCATTCACCGCCTGGAAAAAATCGGCACCACCACCGGCGCCCAGCGCTACCAGAACACCACGTTCGGCCTGATCTGGATCGGCATCCCGTCGAAAGGCATGCTGCTCGACGCCAAGCTGAATCGCCAACTGGCCAACGAGTGCAAAAACGCCGACCAGGAAAAGGGCGATTTCGCCATCAAGACCGTGGTCAAGCCGGCCGAGATGCCGTCGACCAAGGTGATCGAGAAGGTCGAGCCAATCGTGCCTGTCGACAACCTGCCGCTTCCGGCCCCCGCCGCCGCCTCGCCGGCGACGCCG
>JAQGNM010000596.1 GCA_028291845.1 Massilia sp.
GCGCAATACGTGCGTGTACCGTTTGCCGACAACGACTGCTTCAAGGTCCCCGATGGGGTGGCGGACGAGACCGCGCTGTTTCTCTCGGATGCGGCGCCGACTGGCTATATGGGCGCCGATTTCTGCAACATCCAGCCGGGTGACACGGTCGCGGTGTGGGGCTGCGGCGGCGTCGGCCTGATGGCGCAGCAGAGCGCGCGGCTGATGGGCGCCGAGCGGGTGATCGCGATCGACCGCTTTCCCGAGCGCTTGCAGATGGCGCGCGAGCACGCCGGCTCCGAGACGATCGACTACACGCAGGTCGACAGCGTGTTGGATATGCTCAAGGAGATGACGGGCGGGCGCGGCCCTGATTCGTGCATCGACGCGGTCGGGATGGAAGCGCATGGCACCGGGCCCCAATATGCCTATGACCGGGTGAAGCAAGCCTTGCACCTGGAGACCGACCGTGGCCAGGCGCTGCGCGAGGCCATCATGGCCTGCCGCAAGGGCGGCACGCTGTCGGTGCTCGGCGTCTACGGGATCATCGACAAGTTCCCGATGGGCGCCATCATGAACAAGGGCATGACGGTGCGCAGCGCCCAGCAGCACGGCCAAGCCTACATGGAGCGGCTGCTGGCGCACGCACAAAAGGGCGAGCTGAACCCGGCCTACCTCGCCACGCACCGCTTCTCGCTCGAGGACGGGCCGCGCGGCTACGACATGTTCAAGCATAAGAAAGACGGCTGCGTGCGCGCGGTGTTCGCGCCGTAAAGATCGCCGTCCATCGCCAGCCCGCCATGCAAGGTGATCGTGGCCCGGTTCACAGCCGCGTGCGCCGGAGTGAACCGCGGCAGGTCACCACGGAGCAACGCGGCCATGGAGGCTTTATAGGTGCTCTAAAGAACCGGCACCTCACACGGTTGAGCGTGACGCAATGCCGGATTGCTGTCGGAACTCACGACATCTCGCAGTAGCTTCCTCTTGATCTCGAAGCGCCTCTCAGGTATCTCGCAGTGCTTCTTCTCACAAAACTTCGCAGTTTTTCGGCGAGGCGTTACATAACGTCAAATGCCGACGCTGCAAAATAAGGCTCGGCGCCCCGGCTCGTCTACGCGGCGGATGCGCAAGCAGCACACGGTGCTCGCTCCGTTCCGGCCCATCAGACGCGTGGCAAGCCCATGTATCCCGGTAAGTAGATAATCACCGCTACCTGTTTATCCGCAGCGGCGCGAGCGGCGAACATTGCCTCGCTCGACTCGATCGCCAGAACTGACTGTGAATATCTCGCATTAATTCGCTCTCTGCGGCCGCAAGGCTGGATCGGACGGTGCCGTGAAGATGCTGCCGCAGAGGCGATCAAGCGCGCAGCTCGACCTGGAAGCGGTTAAGAAAGGGCGCCAGATGGGGCGAGGCCGGCAGCACCGTCGGGGGTTCCTTTGGCACCATCATAACGCGGTCTTCGAACAGCGCGATCGAGGGCGCGTTGGCATAACGAGACCTGAAATAAATGCCGTCGACCGTCTGAGGATGATTGTGCACTGCCAGACTCCACGCGTTCGATTCGCCGTAGGTCGGATGCGCCATAACCTGACCGGTCAGTCCCAAGTGCAGGCAGTTAACAGTGAAATCAGCCAGTTTGAGAGTACCTGGCCGATCGGCGGTGATGGCGGTAACGCTACGTTCGCTGAGTTCGGATTCAGTCAAGACCAGCGGCAGGACCACATTTTCAAAGCGCGCCCGCACAATAGTTTCGGCCATGCAGGTGTCGAAACTCTGAGCGCAGTACAGCACACCGTATTGCGCAGCGGGCGCGTCAAACCGAAAGACAACCTTGCTGGCCGTGGTGCTGTTATAAAAAATCGGACCCCGCTTCCTGTTATGGATGCGCAGCAACTCGGTGGTGGTCAGGTCCAGCTCTATGATCGGCAAACTGCGTTTGTTGAGATCGGACGGCGGAAGCGAAGGCGCTGAGGCAGTACCTGTCACGCGGCGCCCTGATCGGCGTCATCGAATCGCTGATGCACAGCAGCGACAATCCTGCCGATGTCGAACTTATCGTCGACAATCGCTTGCCGTGGGCTCATGCCCAGATCGGCATGCGGACGCATCAGGAAATCATGCATAGCCCAGCAGCTGACTCCTTTGGCGCTGAGGGCGGCTAGCACTGTCTCCAAGCGAACCGGATTGACATTGAACTGCCAGCTCGGGTAGCGGAAGCCCCGGCCGCTGCCTTCGAATACGAGCGCATAAAGACGTCCCGCATTGCGCAAATTATTGACGTGCTTTTCCGAGCGCTTGCTCTTTAATGCGGCCTCACTCAGGGGCAAGTTGTCAGGCGAGGCGAGTTCGATATGCATACCGGCCGCCCCGCGCGCCCGCGCCTGCTCGAGCGCGCTGCTAGTGTCCGCGACGGGCAAGGAGGGGACGTGCGCTGAGAACTCTGCCGAGCCGGCCAGAAATTCTTCCATCATTGCGTAGAGCTTGCGTTTGAACAATGTATTGTCCATCAGCTTTGCCACCGTAGTGGCGGCGGATGCGGTAGCCGCCGCCGCCGATCCTGTCCCCAGTTTGTGCGAGAATAACCAACGAACGACTTCATCCCCTGGCGTCAGATCTGGCATGTGACGCAACACCAAGGCGTTGGTTGTTTTCAGGGCGCGCTGCCGCTTATTGGTGCGGGCGAACGCCGCCTTCAAGGCACGCTGGCGTGCTGGGCTCAAAACAACTGTATCGTGCGCCGTTACCGCTCCCGCCACCAATGCGGCCGTGACCCCGGGTGATACAGCAAATGAGCCGGAGGTCTGGTTAGCTGTCTCGAACACAACAATATCGCCGCTAGTGTAGGCCATTGCTTGGCGCCCCTTGCGTGGGCGACCAGCGTTCTCGCGCATTTTGAAGCCGATTGATGGGGAGGTCATGAAGGTATCATAGTACATGAAACCCTGAACAGCAAGCACCGGGATCCTGCGAAGAGGCGTCTGTCACACCCAAGCCACTATGGATGTTTCACCCATACCCCACCGCTCCGCCGCCAGGCTGAACGAGTAGTCCGGTGCCGACTTCAATGGGCCTTTGTGCAGAGTTGCGAAGGCTCGAGGAGGAGATGATGTTGCTCCCCCGAAAAAACACTATTAACGCACCGATTGGTGCGTTAATAGTGTTTTTCGGATTTTACTGCTGATTACACGAGTCATCACTGCGGACTTACTGTCGACTATGATGAGACAATGCCGACCACGATGAGTCCCTGCAATTGTTTGATCAAACCACCGAGCCTAACTTAAAGATCGGCAAATACATCGCAATCACCAAACCGCCGATCATCACGCCCAGGATCACCATGATCAGCGGCTCCATCAGCGAGGACAGCGCGGCGACCGCCTCGTCGACTTCTTCCTCGAAGAAATCGGCGACCTTGCCGAGCATCGAGTCGAGGGCGCCTGATTCTTCGCCGATGGCGACCATCTGGGTGACCAGGTTGGGGAACACGTTGGCATTCTGCATGGCGGCGGTCAGGCTGGTGCCGGTGCTCACTTCGCTCTGGATCTTGCGGGTCGCTTCCAGGTAGACGGCGTTGCCGGAGGCGCCGCCGACCGAATCGAGCGCCTCGACCAGCGGCACGCCGGCGGCGAACATGGTGGCCAGGGTGCGGGTCCAGCGGGCGATCGCCGCTTTACGGATGACGTCGCCGAAGATCGGCGCTTTCAGCAAGATGATGTCCATCGAGCGCTGCACCTTGGGCGAGCGCTGCCAGGCCTGGAAGAAAAAATACAGGGTGGCGCCGATGCTGCCGAAAATGGCCCACCACCAGGCGACGAAAAATTCGGAAATCGCCATCACCACCAGGGTCGGGGTCGGCAAGTTGGCGCCGAAGCTGGCGAACACGGATTTGAAGGCCGGCACTACCCAGATCATGATGACGGCGGTGACGACAAAGGCGATCGCCAGGATCGACACCGGGTACATCAAGGCCGACTTGATCTTGCCCTTGATGGCCAGGGTCTTTTCCTTGTAGATGGCAAGGCGCGTGAGCAGGTCTTCCAGGATACCGGCCTGTTCGCCGGCGCCCACCAGGTTGCAAAACAGCGGGTCGAAATACAGCGGGTACTTGCGGAAGGCATTGTTCAGGCTGGTGCCGGTTTCGATGTCGCTGCGCAAATCCATGATCAGCTTGGACATCGATGGATTGGCGTGTCCCTTGCCGACGATGTCGAACGATTGCAGCAGCGGCACGCCGGCCTTCATCATGGTGGCCAGCTGGCGGGTGAACAGGGCGATGTCCTTGCCGGTGATTTTCTTGCCGCTGCGGTGGACCTTCTTTTTGATCTTGGTGACCATCACGCCCTGGCGGCGCAAGGTGACGTTGACCACCGCTTCGCCGCCGGCGCGCAGTTCGCCGCGCACGGTCTTGCCGGACTTGTCCTTGCCTTCCCAGGCGTAGACCGTTTCCTTCACTTGCATTGCGCCGGCTTTGGAGGGGGAGGTGGCCATCGGTTTCCTATTCGTTTGTGCAGCCAAGCACTTCTTCGAGGCTGGTCAGGCCTTGCTTGACCTTCATCAGGCCGGAGCGGCGCAAGGATTTCACCCCTTCGGCCTCGGACTGGGCGGCAATCTCCATCGAGTTGCCGTGGGCCAGGATGATTTTTTCAATGGCGGGGGTGATCGGCATGATCTGGTAAATGCCCACCCGGCCTTTGTAGCCGCCGCCCAGGCAGCGCTCGCAGCCGACCGGGCCGTACGGCTTCCAGTCGCCTTCCAGCTCCTCCGGCTTGAAGCCGGCCGCCAGTAAAATTTCGCGGCTGGTGTCGACCGGTTGCTTGCAGGTGCACAGGCGGCGCGCCAGGCGCTGGGCGGTGATCATGATGACCGACGAGGCGATATTAAACGGCGCCACGCCCATGTTCATCAGGCGCGTCAGGGTCGACGGCGCATCGTTGGTGTGCAGGGTGGAAAACACCATGTGGCCGGTTTGCGCCGCCTTGATGGCGATGTCGGCCGTTTCCAGGTCGCGGATCTCGCCGACCATGATGATGTCCGGGTCCTGGCGCAGGAACGATTTCAATGCCACCGGGAAGGTCAGGCCGGCGCGGTCGTTGACGTTGACCTGGTTCACACCCGGCAGGTTGATCTCAGCCGGGTCTTCCGCTGTCGAAATGTTAATGCCCGGCTTGTTAACGATGTTCAGGCAGGTGTACAGCGACACCGTCTTGCCCGAGCCGGTCGGGCCGGTCACCAGCACCATGCCGTATGGACG
>JAQGNM010000044.1 GCA_028291845.1 Massilia sp.
CAGGGTGATGTTCTTGCCCATCAAGTCGAACAGCGGCTTGACCCTGCCGAACGCTTCCTCGCTGCCGCCGACCATGATTGTCAACGAGGCGGCGCGCGCGCCCACTTCGCCGCCCGATACCGGCGCGTCGAGATAATCGCATCCGAGCTTGTTGATTTTTTTGGCGAATTCCTTGGTCGCCATCGGTGAAATCGAACTCATGTCGACCACCACCTTGCCGGCCGACAGGCCGGCGGCCACGCCATCGGCGTCGAACAGCACCGCTTCCACGTGCGGGGTGTCGGGCACCATGACGATGATTATGTCGGCGCGCTTGGCTACTTCGGCGCCGGAGGTGCACACGGTAGCGCCGCCTTCGATCAGCGCGGCCGGCGGATTTTTCTGGTCATGCAGGTACAGCTTGACGCCGCCCGCCTGCAGGTTGGCGGCCATCGGCGCGCCCATGATGCCCAGGCCAATGAAGCCTACTTTCAGTCCGTTGGTAGTCTCGTTGGTAGTCTCGTTAGTAGTCATGAAAATCTCCTTGATTTTTTATTGCGAAATGCCGTGTTCGGCGATCCATTTGAGACCGTTGACGGTGCCGTTCTTCGGCTTGTATTCGAGGCCGACCCAACCGGTATAGCCGATCTCGTCGAGCATCGGCAACAGGTAGCGGTAATTGATCTCGCCCGTGCCCGGCTCGAAACGGCCCGGGTTGTCGGCCAGCTGGATGTGGCCGATCTTCGCCAGGTTGTTCTTGATGGTGGCGGCGATCTCGCCTTCCATGCGCTGCATGTGATAGATGTCGTACTGGACCTTGATGTTGTACGAACCGGTCTCGGCGATGATGCCCAGCGCCTGCTCGGTGCCGTTCAAATAAAAGCCGGGGATGTCGAAATTGTTGATCGGCTCGATCAACAGGCCGATGTCGTGACCCTGCAAGGCCTTGGCGGCAAAGCGCAGGTTGTCGACCACGGTGCTGTATGCCTGGGCGTCGGTGACCTTGGCCGGCTTGATGCCGACCAGGCAGTTCAGCTGCTTGACGCCGAGCGCCTTGGCGTAGGCGATGGCTTTGCCGACGCCGTCCTGGAATTCGGCGGTGCGCGCCGGGTCGCAGGCGATGCCGCGTTCTCCCGCTTCCCAGTTGCCGGCCGGGAGATTGTGCAGCACCAGCTGCAGGCGGTTCTTGTCGAGCTGCTCGGCGATGCGGCCTGCTTCGAAGGCATACGGGAACAGGAATTCCACGCCCTTGAAGCCGGCTTTGGCGGCTTCACCGAAGCGATCGAGGAAATCGACTTCGTTGAACAGCATGGTCAGATTGGCGGCGAGTTTGGTCATGTCCGGTCCCCTCTTACTTGACGTCGAGGACGTCGTTGAATTCGTTGATGGCATCGATCTCCATGCCCATCGCGATGTTGGTGACGCGCTCGAGGATCACCTCGACCACCACCGGCACGCTGTGTTTGGCCATCAGTTCGCGTGCCTTTTCAAAGGCCGGGATGATCTCCTCCGGCTTGAACACGCGGATCGCCTTGCAACCGAGACCCTCGACGACGGCGACGTGATCGACGCCGCGTCCTTCCATCTCCGGCAGTTCGTTGTTGATGTTTTCGAACGAGAGCTGGACGCAGTAATCCATCTCGAAATTGCGCTGCGCCTGGCGGATCAGGCCCAGGTAGGAGTTATTTACCAGCACGTGGATGTAAGGCAGCTTGAACTGCGCGCCCACCGCCAGCTCTTCGATCATGAACTGGAAGTCGTAGTCGCCCGAGATGGCGACGATATCGCCGGTCGGATCCGATGCCCGCACACCCAGCGCCGCCGAGATGGTCCAGCCCAGCGGGCCGGCCTGGCCGCAATTGATCCAGTGGCGCGGATGGTTCACGTGCAAAAACTGCGCGGCGGCGATTTGCGACAGGCCGATGCTGGCGACGTAACGCACGTCGCGGCCGAAATATTCGTTCATCTCGTGGTAGACGCGCAGCGGCTTGACCGGCACTTCATCGAAGTCGGAGCGGCGCAGCATGGTGCGTTTTCTCTCCTGGCACTCGGCGAGCCACTCGCTGCGGTCGTTCAGTTTGCCGGCCGCCTTCCATTCCTTGGCCACTTCGATCAGCAGTTCGAGCGCCACCTTGGCGTCGGAGACGATGCCGAAATCGGGACCGAAAACCCGGCCGATCTGGGTCGGTTCGATGTCGATGTGGACGAATTTGCGGTCCTTGGTGAACACCTCGACGCTGCCCGTATGGCGGTTAGCCCAGCGGTTGCCGATGCCGATCATGAAATCCGATGCCAGTACAGTGGCGTTGCCATACCTGTGGCTGGTCTGCAGGCCGGCCATGCCCGCCATCTGCGGATGGTCGTCCGGGATGCAGCCCCAGCCCATCAGGGTCGGAATCACCGGCACGCCGGTGATCTCGGCAAATTCCACCAGCAGTTTTGAGGCATCGGCGTTGATGATGCCGCCGCCCGCGGTGATCAATGGACGGTGCGCGTCGTTGAGCATGCCGAGCGCCTTTTCCACCTGGGCGCGGGTGGCCTTCGGCTTGTACAGTTCCATCGGCTCGTAGGTGTCGGGATCGAATTCGATCACCGCCATCTGCACATCGAACGGCAGGTCGATCAGCACCGGACCGGGACGGCCCGAACGCATCAAGTGAAACGCTTGCTGGAACACGCGCGGCACCAGGGCCGGCTCACGCACGGTGACGGCCCACTTGGTGACCGGCTTGGCGATCGACTCGATATCGACCGCCTGAAAATCTTCCTTGTAAATGCGGGCGCGCGGCGCCTGGCCGGTAATGCAAAGAATAGGTATCGAATCGGCCTGCGCCGAATACAGACCGGTGATCATGTCGGTGCCGGCCGGACCCGAGGTGCCGATGCACACGCCGAGATTGCCAGCCTTGGCGCGGGTGTAGCCTTCCGCCATGTGCGAGGCGCCTTCGACGTGGCGCGCCAGGATGTGGCGAATGCTGTCGCGCTTGCGCAGGGCCGAATACAAGGGATTGATTGCCGCGCCCGGCACGCCGAAGGCGACGCTGACGCCCTCTTTTTGCATCACCCACACTGCCGCTTCCGCCGCCGTCATCTTTGCCATGTCGTTCTCCAATATATAAGGTTAATTCCTCGATGACGGTATCGTAGAGGTTTGGGGTCTCCGTGATAAGACCACAAAATATCGGTTTATTCGATACTTCAAGTATGGAATAATGGAAGGCGCCGATCGAAGGGGGGACTGGCGCTACGCCGCCTGTCCCATGCTTTCATACCACCAAGACAACAATGGACAAACTCAAACAAATGGAAGCCTTCGTCGACGCCGTCGAAAAAGGCAGCCTGGCGCGCGCCGCGCTGGAACAAAACATCACGCCGGTGATGCTGGGCCGCAGAATTGACGCGCTGGAGAAGCGCCTGGGGGTCAAGCTGCTGCACCGCACGACGCGCCACCTCACGCTCACCGAGCAGGGCCAGGTATTCCTCGACCATTGCAGGAAGCTGCTGATCGACGTCGACGTCGCCGAGACCATCGTCTCCGAGGGCCGCTACAAGGCCAGCGGCCATTTGATCGTGTCGGCGCCGGCCGCGTTCGGGCGCATGCACGTGGCGCCGCACGCGCCCGCCTTCGTGGCCGCCAATCCGAAGGTGCAGGTGTCGTTCAACCTGACCGACCAGGTGGTCGACCTGGTGCGCGAAGGGTATGACGTCGGCATCCGCATCGGCGGCGTGATCGATCCGAATTTCGTCGCCGTCAAACTGGCCACCAACCGGCGGGTGGTGTGCGCCACGCCCGAATATTTCGAGCGCTACGGCATTCCGCGAACGCTCGATGACCTGGGCCACCACAACTGCCTGGCCTTCAATTTGCAGGGCGGGCAGCAGCGCGGCTGGTATTTTCAAAAGGACGGCAAGGCGGTCACCGTGCGGGTGCAGGGCAACCTCGATTGCAACGACGGCGAGCTGCTGCACCGCTGGGCCAGCGAGGGCATCGGCCTGGCCTGGCGCTCGACCTGGGAGATCCAGGCGC
>JAQGNM010000047.1 GCA_028291845.1 Massilia sp.
GGAGTGGTAGTTCAGTTGGTTAGAATACCGGCCTGTCACGTCGGGGGTCGCGGGTTCGAGTCCCGTCCGCTCCGCCAGCATCAAAGAAAAAGCCCCGCTTGTCGGGGCTTTTTCTTTGTGCGGAAGATTATAGAAAGAAGAGGGCCTCCCCTGCGGGAGGCCCGGGCCGGACTCGAAGCGATTTCCGTACTCGGAAATCGGCAGCCTACAGCATGTAGGCGAGTCCCGTCCGCTGCGCCAGCAGCTCATAAAATAAACAGGCCTCGCGCGCAGCGCGGGGCTTTTTATTTTATTCTCTTCAAAACCGCCCCGGAGGGGCAAATCAGTCTTCGACTCTGCGCACACCACAGGAGCGCCTGACCATGGAAATGAAAAAACTCACCTCCGGCAAACTACGCGCCATCGGCTACGACGCCCCCAAGCGCCTTCTCAGAGTCGAACTCGACGGCGGCATCGCCATCGACTACCACGACGTCGGCGCCGACCTCTGGCGCCGCTTCGCCAATTCCGGCGTGGCCTGGAGCTTTTATAGGGACAACATCGAAGAAGAATTCCACGGCACCAAGGCCAGCGCCGGCCAGCGCGCCCGTCCGGCGGAACTCGATGCCCTGTTCGGCGACGCGCAATCCGCACCGGAAACCGACAGCAAACCGCTGCCGCCCGGCGTGGCCGATCTGTTCAGCAAACCCGGTGAATCAACTTAACGCGCCACCACCCGCAACTGCGCCTGCCCCACGCTGACCCGATTGCGGCCGCCCGTCTTGGCCGCATACAGCGCGTGATCGGCCCGCGCCAGCGCCGCATTGATGTGCTCGTTTGGATCGATCACCACCACGCCGACGCTGATGGTCATCGAATAGTCGCCGCCGCTGGTGGGCAGCACCGCCGCCGCCACCGTCACCCTGAGGCGTTCGGCCGCCAGGATCGCGCCCTCCAGGTCGGTCGCCGGCAGCACCAGCGCAAACTCTTCGCCGCCGAGGCGGCCCAGGAGGTCGTCTTCGCGCAAGGTGGAGCCGGCGGTGGCGGAGAACAGCACCAGCGCTTCGTCGCCGGTGGCGTGGCCAAAACAATCATTGATCCTCTTAAAATGGTCGATATCGATCATCATCAGTGCGATCGGGCTGCGCTGGCGCGACGCCAGCGCACGGGCGCTGTCGGTGCGGTCGAAAAAAGCGTGCCGGTTGATCAGGCCGGTCAAGCTGTCGATGGTGGCCAGCTGCACCATGCGGGCGTCGTCCTTTTCCTTGCATAGCAAGAGGAAGCCGAAGCCGTTGACGATCATCAAAAAGTAGCCGGTCAAAAAGGTGGCGCTTTGCATCGCGCCGGCCGAGAACAGGTGCGCGTGTGGGGCGCCGGCGCTATACCAGGCGCGCGCCCCCATGGCGATGGCGAACAGCACATTGTTCCAGCCGATCATCTGCTGCAGCACCGAGCCGCGCGCACCGGGACGCAGCAGCAGCCACGCCATCGCCATGCTGAACATACAAAGCACGCTGGACATCACCACCATCAGCTGGGCGGGAGCGAGGTGCGCGGCGCGCACGCCGACCATCGCCCCCAGCCCCAGCAGGGTGAACGACACCAGCGCCGGACCCCAGCCGCGCAGGCCGAGAAACACGCAATATGCAGCCACCTCCAATGCCGCACCGACGATCAGCGCAATGTTGGCCGCCACCGCCAGACTCGCCGAAGGCAGCTCAGGGCGCAGCCACACCGCCAGATGGGCGCAACCTTGCACCAGGCGCGCCCAGGCCCACAGCCGCATGGCCGGATGCGACGCCTGCGAACGGGCATAGCCGGCCATCAGCAGGGCAAAACCAATATTGCCGATGCCGAGCACCAGCATGAAAGTTCGGATATCGATCACTACAATTCCTTCGGTAGCAGGTAGATGCGATAATTGCCACAACTATTTCCACAAGGAATTATATTAGCTCAAATTGGCTAGCCCTGTCGCAAAAACAAGTGTGTGCGTGGCGGACTGTGCAATCAATCGATTGCGCAGCCATCCCGCTGAAATCCGGGCGAAAAAAAAGCAGGTTCCGTGGAACCTGCTTTTATTTACAACGCCCGCTGGCGAGATTTATTTGCGTCCCGCGCGCGGCTTGGCGGCCGTGCTGGCCGCCTTCGGCTTGGTCTTGATGGTCGCCAGGATCGATGGGCGCACCTTCGATTCGGGTGCGATGAACGGCGTCGGCGCGATTGCCCGCGCGGTCGCCCGTTTCGGCGCGGCGGCAAACTTGTCGAGCGTGCCGGCGCCCGAGGTCTGGCGTTTTTTCTCTCCGGCAGCCAAGCCGCCGTCTTCCGACGCCTGCCAGCTCGGCACCAGGTGGCGGTCGCCGTTGCCGATCAAGTCGCCGCGGCCCATGTTGACCAGGGTTTCGCGCAGGATCGGCCAGTTGGCGGGATCCTGGTAGCGCAGGAAAGCCTTGTGGGCACGGCGCACCTTGCCGCTCCTCGCCGTTTCCACCACTTCCGAATCGTGCGTCACTTTCTTCAGCGGATTCTTGCGTGAGTGGTACATGGTGGTCGCCATCGCCATCGGCGTCGGCATGAAGGTCTGCACCTGGTCCAACTTGAAATTGTTTTTCTTCAGCCACAGGGCAAGATTCAACATGTCCTCGTCCGTGGTGCCGGGGTGAGCGGCAATAAAGTACGGGATCAGGTATTGCTTCTTGCCGGCCTCGAGTGAAAACTTGTCGAACATCGCCTTGAACTCGTCATAGGCGCCGATGCCCGGCTTCATCATTTTCGACAAGGTCCCCTCTTCCGTGTGCTCCGGCGCGATCTTCAGCAAGCCGCCGACATGGTGAGTGACCAATTCCTTGACGTATTCGGGCGAGCGCACGGCCAGGTCGTAGCGCAGGCCCGAGCTGATCAGCACCTTCTTGATGCCGGGGATGGCGCGCGCCTTGCGGTACAGGGAAATGAGTTTACTGTGATCGGTGCCCAGATTGACGCAAATGGTCGGGAACACGCACGACAGGCGGCGGCAGGATTCCTCGATGGTTTTATCCTTGCACGCCAGCCGGTACATATTGGCGGTCGGCCCGCCCATATCCGAAATGGTGCCGGTAAACCCCTTGGTCTTGTCGCGGATGTGCTCGATTTCGCGCAGGATCGACGGCTCGCTGCGGCTCTGGATGATGCGGCCCTCGTGCTCGGTGATCGAACAGAAGGTGCAGCCGCCAAAGCAGCCGCGCATGATGTTGACCGAAAAGCGGATCATGTCCCAGGCCGGGATCTTGGCCTTGCCGTAGCTCGGGTGCGGCGCGCGCGCATAGTTCATGTCGTAGACGCCATCCATCTCGTCCATCGCCAGCGGCAATGGCGGCGGGTTCAACCACACGTCGCGCTCGCCGTGCGCCTGCACCATGGCGCGCGCGTTGCCCGGGTTCGACTCGAGGTGAAACACGCGCGAGGCATGGGCATACATCACCGGGTCGTCCTTGACGACGTCGTAGGCCGGCAGGCGCACCACGGTTTTATTGTGTTGCTCCCTGGCGCGCGCCAGCCGCTCCTCGCGGCTGAGGATAAACACCGGCTTGACCACCTCGGGCGCCGCGGCGCTGTTGTCGGTGGCGCAGGCGGCCTTGTCTTCCTGGGCCATGGCGTAGGGATTGTGGTGCGCGTCGACCTTGCCGGGCACATCGACGCGGGTCGAATTGGCCACCGACCAGTCGGACGCGGGCAACCACCCCGCCGGCACCATGAAGGCGGTACCCCGTAAATCCTTGATGTCGCGGATATTTTCTCCGGCGGCGAGGCGGTGGGTGAGGTCGACCAGGGCGCGCTCGGCGTTACCGAACAGCAGCATGTCAGCTTTCGAATCGGGCAGCACGGAGCGGCGCACCTTATCCGACCAGTAATCGTAGTGGGCGATGCGGCGCAACGATGCTTCGATCGAACCGATGATGACCGGCACGTCAGCAAACGCCTCCCGCGCGCGCTGCGCGTAGACGGTGACGGTGCGGTCCGGCCGTTTATTCGGCTCGCCATTCGGGGTGTAGGCGTCGTCCGAACGGATCTTGCGGTCGGCCGTATAGCGGTTGACCATCGAGTCCATATTGCCGGCGGTGACGCCGAAATACAGATTGGGTTTACCCAGCGCGCGAAAGGCGTCGGCCGAATGCCAGTCCGGCTGGCTGATGATGCCGACCTTAAAACCTTGCGCTTCCAGCAGGCGGCCGACCAGCGCCATGCCGAAGCTGGGGTGGTCGATATAGGCGTCGCCGGTGACGAGGATGACATCGCAGGCATCCCAGCCGAGCGCGTCCATTTCGGCGCGCGACATCGGCAGGAAAGGCGCAACAGCAGCGCGGCTAGACCGCTTGGGGACGGTCGCAAACAGATTGATTGGGGAGCTCATTGGCCAGCATTGTACCGGAAAACCTATTACAAAGCCGCCAAGCGGCCACCTTACATGGTCCGGACCCACTGAAAAACCGCTTACATTTCAATAACTTGTGACCATATTGCTACAAAATCAGGCAGCCCGTTCAGATACCCATGCTCGACAGCATGTTGCCCAACTCTCGCAGGGCCGGCTCCAGGTGGGGATGCTTGGCGGCGAACTTGGCCGACAATTCCTGGCTGCGCTCGGCCAAACCATAGGTCGTGCTTTCCGGCTCGGGGGCGACGTTGCCCTCGGCCAGGCGGCGCTCGAGCAGGGTCTTGATATCGACATCGAGACGGTGCAATAAATCCTTCAGTTCAGGATCGACCTCGCCGGTGCTGGCGACATCGGCATGTAAGGTTTGAAGGCGTTGCTGCAGCTTGCTTGCGTGTTCGTTCGACATGATGGTCTCGCTGAATGGTTACTGCGTGAATCGGGTTTCGCGGTACAGCTCTTCGACCTTGCTGCGCGCCCACGGCGTCTTGCGCAAAAATTTCAGGCTTGATTTGATGCTGGGGTCGCTGATAAAACAATTGATGTCGATGCGCTTGCCCAGCTGATCCCAGCCGTAATGGTCGACCAGGCGCAGCAGAATCGCTTCCAGGGTGATGCCGTGTAAATCCTGGCTGCTCATGCGGCGGGTCCTCGAGGTTGTTTGCAAAAAGTATATACCGCTTTACGCCGCTTGCACGACACGCACGACACGCACGTAGTTAGCACCGGGGACAGGCCTTGCAGGCCTGTCCCCCGCTTTGCGACTATGCATTCGAGGTGAACGCACACATTTAAAGCTGGGGACAGGCCCGCAGGGCCAGTCCCCGGGGCCGGTTCAGGTACTAATCACTGCGCCGTCAAGCCACGCCGCTCCAGCAAGGGCTGAATTGTCGCATCCCGGCCCCTGAAACCGTGAAACATTTCCATCGCATCCATGGTGCCGCCGCGCGAGAGCAGCATCTTGCGGAAATAATCGCCATTTTTTCGCTGCAGGCCGCCATTCTCATTGAACCATTCGACGGTATCGGCGTCGAGCTTTTCCGCCCACAGGTAGCCGTAATATCCGGCCGAATAGCCGTTCGAGAATACGTGCGAAAAATACGTGCTGCGGTAGCGCGGCGGCACCGGCGCGAAGTCCAGGCCCGCCTCCTTCAAGGCCGCGGTCTCGAACGCCACCACGTCGGTCGGAATTTGCGCCGGGGTCAGCTGGTGCCACTTCTGATCGATCAGCGATGCCTCGATGTACTCGGTGGTCATGAAGCCCTGATTAAACTTCTTGGCGGCGATGACCTTGTCGAGCAAATCCTTGGGAATCGGCGCGCCGGTTTGATAGTGCTTGGCGTAGTTGCCCAGCACCTCGGGCCAGACCGCCCACATCTCGTTGACCTGAGACGGGAATTCGACGAAGTCGCGCGGCACGCTGGTGCCGGAAAAGCGCGGGTATTTGACGTTGGAGAACATGCCGTGCAGGGCGTGGCCGAATTCGTGGAACGCCGTTTTGACCTCATCGTAGGTCAGCAAGGTTGGCTCGCCGGCCGGCGGCTTCGGAATGCTCAAATGGTTGGCGACCACGGAATGGGTTCCCAACAGGCTGTTTTGCGAGACGTACTCGTTCATCCAGGCGCCGCCGCGTTTATTGCTGCGGGCGTACATGTCGGCCAGGAAGATCGCCAGTTGCTTGCCGTCAGCATCGTACACATCGAACACGCGCACGTCCGGGTTGTACACCGGCAGATCCTTGCGCTCCTTAAAGGTAATACCGTACAGCTTGTTCGCCGCAAAAAACACGCCATTGGTCAGCACATTGTTCAACTCAAAATACGGCTTGAGTTGATTTTCGTCGAAGTTGAACTGGGCCGCGCGCACCTTGCTGGAATACATGTCCCAATCGGCCGCGCCAATCTGGAAGCCGCCGTTATTCGCATCAATGACTTTCTGGATCTCGGCCGCTTCTTTTCTCGCATTGGCCACCGCCGGTTTGCCCAGTTCGGCAAGTAAGCCGTTGACGGCGGTGGTGGTCTTGGCGGTCTGGTCGTCCAGTGAATATGCCGCATAGTTCGGGTAGCCGAGCAGCACCGCCTTGTCGGCGCGCAGTTTGGCCAGGCGCAGCACGTTGCTGCGGTTGTCGAACTCGCCGCCACGGCTGCCGCGCGCCAAAGAAAGGGCTATCATGCGTTCGCGCACGGCGCGGTTGCTCAATTCGGCCAGCGGTGCCTGGCCGGTGGTGTTGCCGATGGCGACAACGAACTTGCCATCCATGCCGCGCTTTTTGCCTTCGGCGGCGGCGGCGTCGATGGCCGCCTCGCTCATGCCGGCCAGTTCGGCGCGGTTGTCGACCACCAGCGCCGAAGCGTTTTGTTCTTTCATGACATTCTGGGTGAACGCCGATTGCAGCACAGCGATCTCACCATTCAAGGATTTCAGTTTGTCCTTGTCGGCAGCGGACAGCCTGGCGCCGGCGCGCTCGAAATCCTTGTTGTAGCGCTCGAGCAAGTACAGCGATTCCGCATCGAGTTTTAGATTGGCCCGCTTGTCGTACAGCGATTTGACGCGCGCATACAGTTTTGCGTTCAAATAGATGGCGTCGTTGTGCGCGGCCAGCTTCGGAGAAATCGCGGTGTCGATGGCGTCGAGCTGGTCGTTGGTGTTGGCCGCCTGCAGATTCGAGAAGGTGACGTTGACGCGCGATAGCAACTGGCCCGAGCGTTCCATGGCGACGATGGTGTTCTCAAAAGTGGCCGGCTTGCGGCTGTTGGCGATGGCCTCGACTTCACGCAGCTGCTCGCGCATGCCCGCTTCGAAAGCGGGGGTGAAATCGGCGTCCTTGATCTTGTCGAAGGCCGGATACTGAAACGGCAAGGCGCTGAGCTTGGCGAACGGGTTCGAAGCGGGCAAGGCGGCAGCTGCAGGGGCAACCGGGGCGGCGACGGCAACGTGGGTCATGGCAAAGCTTACAGCAGCGGCGATCAGCAGGTGTGGACGGTTCATGGCATCTTTCACAGGCAATATATACGTCGCCGCCGGGTCGGCAGCAACGGATGAGCGCCCGATCATAGCAGCGCCGATGGGCGCCGTCGATGTATGCATGGGGCGGCCTGTGCGCCGCCGCCCTGTCAACACAGGCTACCTGTGCACTCGCCGCTCGATCCGCGTGTCAGGAATCAGCCAGATGATGGCGACGATGACGTACATGGCAAAACCAAGCCCGGGAAATGGCACCGACAAGGCGATGCCGGCGATATAAAGCCCGATCGAGATCCAGCCCTTGCGGTCGCTGCCGATGGCCTCCGCCAGCGCATGGTTTTCGGGATGATGGCGGATGAGCACGCGCGCGAGAATGGTATAGGCCAGCGCGCACATCAGCAGCACCACGCCATACGCCGCCACCGGCGCCGCCTGAAAGTGGTTCTCTCCCATCCAGGCGGTGACGAACGGCGTCAGCGACAGCCAGAACAGCAAATGCAAATTGGCCCACAGCACGCCACCGCTGACCTTTTGCACCACGTACAGCATGTGGTGGTGGTTGTTCCAGTAGATGCCGATGTAGACGAAGCTGAGCACGTAGCTCATGAAGACGGGCCAGAGCGGCAGCAGGACCCGGAAATCGGCACCGTGCGGGACTTTCAGTTCCAGCACCATGATGGTGATGATGATGGCGATGACGCCGTCGCTGAAGGCTTCCAGGCGGTTTTTGCCCATCAGGGGTCCTCGTCCATAAGAAAGTCAAAGCGTCATTGTCCGTCGATTGTTACGACGACGGGTTGAACACGTTTTCGCAAGTAATCGCAGCAAAGAGTGTCGTGAGCAAAGCATCTCCATCATCACTAGTCGACAAAAGATACTCTCCTGACCAGTTGTTCCATCCGGCAGAAATCCTTATGTCATCCTTCACGAAATCTTGGCTGATGCCCTCATCGAGTCCGACAACAGTAGGGCCGACGCGAGCGAACCCTAACTTCGTTTCGAGATACATGGAGATATCGCTCATCAAGCTCGACGCATACTCTTCAAAGGTCAAACACAAGCGACCGTTAGCAGCAACTGTCAGGAGTGGCTTCTGCATAGCTTAGCTTGATGGTTAAGGTGCATATTGGAGCTTGTCCCAGTAGATTCCGATGTACACAAAGCCTAGTACGTAGCTCGTGAAGACGGGCCGGAAATCGGCATCGTGCGGGACTTTGAGTTCCAGCACCATGATGGTGATGACGCCGTCGCTGAAGGCTTCGGAATCGGTACTTGCCCATATGATGTCACTTCAATGGTGGCCTGCTGCAAAGACTTCTTTATATCAGTAGGCATCAGGATCTTGAAACCAGCTGCCCGCTCGCTGCCGGCGCGCCGCAGCGTGTCCGTGTCCGTCAAGAACCTGGCTGTTCATGGTTGCGGAATTCTCGCGCTCAGCGCTCCAGCAGCTTCATCTCATAATCCCCATCATCCACCAGCCGCTCCCACCCCTCGAATTTCCCCAATCCCAAGGTGCGCGCCATCGACAACAGCAGGCTTTGCCCCGCCACCGGCCGTTCCGGCGCCAGTTGATAAACGGGATCGGCAAACGCCTGCGCCGGCGTGACGATGCTCCAGCCCATGGTCTTGAATTGCGCGATGACGTCGTCGAGCCACAGGGCATTGATCAAATTGTGGTGCAGCAGCATCACCTGGGCAATATCCCGGCCTTGCAACTGCTGCGACAGGGCACGGTAGGCCAGGGCCCGCTGGCGCAGGTGCGCCAAGTACAGGGCTTTAAGGGGGGCCAGGTCGGCCTGCGGATCGGCCTTGAGCATTTTTTGAAGCTGCTCATCAAAACGCCAGTCGCTAGTGTCGAGGCTGACGTAGGCGTTGCGGTAAGCGTGCTCGCGCAGGAAGGTGCGCATGCCGTCGCGCTTTTCCGGGGTGTTGCCTTCGCGCAGATTGGTGTAGCGGAACCATTTCTGGTAGCCGGGCGAGGAACGGATGATGGCGTCGCAGGCAAGCAGCTCTTGCTGGTACTGAGCCAGCGTGACGGCGGCGCCGTGCAGGTCGAGGTGGCTGATGGTGTGGTTGCCGATGGCGTGGCCGGCTTGTCCCCAGGCGCGCGCCAACGATAAGCCCTCGGGACGGTCGGCGCCGTTGCCGGCGGTGACGAACAGGGCGGCCTGGATGCGGTGGCGGGCCAGGGTCGCCAGCAGGGCGGCGTTGCGCTGCTGCGGACTCATCAGGGGAGTCGATTCCAGCCGGGGACCGTCGTCGAAGGTCAACGCGACCGACTGGGCGTGGGCGCTCAGCGAGATGGCGCCCAGCAAGATGGCGCCTAATAAAACGGGGATGCATCGCAATAAACGTATCGGCATGGCTGAAGGCGGCTGATAGCGCGGCTTTTCCGTATAAACGCAAGCGGCAGCTATGGTGGATCGGGGCAAATCGTCGTCGCAAAAACAATGCTCATCCTAGCGTGCGCGAGTTAGTTTGTGCAATCGCTATGATTGTAAAATCTTCAACTGCCACAAGGAATCTCCGATGCTTACGTCTTCCCTCCGCGCCGCTCGTTTTGTCCGATTTGGCGCCGCCGCCGTCCTCGCCGCTGCCGCCATCGGCGCCTCCGCCGCCCCGACCGCCACCAAACCATTCAAGCTCAACGGCGCTTTCCAGGAAACGCCCGGCCCGTCGCCGCGCTGCCCATCGCAATTCGGCGGCACCATCGTCGGATTTGGCGACAGCGCCGTCACCGGCAAAGTCGTGTTTCTGTCGAGCGATTGCATTACCCCGAACGGCGCGGTATATAATTTTAGCGACGGCAAGTTCGTGATTCTGACCACCAACGGCGAGCAGATTTTCGCCAATTACAGCGGCCAGTTCGTGCCCACCGGCGAGGGCACCAATTATGTGTTCAACGGCGCGACTTACCAGATCACCGGCGGCACCGGCAAATTCAAGAAGGCCAGCGGCGGCGGCACCCTGACCGGCGGCGAGGACATGGCGACCGGCCAGGGCACCTTGCAGCTGAACGGCCAGATCACTTATTGATTTGCGGGGCGGTGCTCGGCTGCGGCGATCACCCGCTTGATCGCCTGCACCACCAGGGCCGGCTGTTCCAGCTGAATGTTGTGTCCGCTGTTGACGGTGACGATGTGCTCACCGTTGCTGAAGCGTTTTGAAAAATCGGCGTGCAGGCCGCGCAGCACCTCGCGCGCCTGCGGCGTTTCCAGGAAAAACTCCGGCTTGTCAGCCGGCTGCATCGACGTCAGCACGACAACAGGCACGTCCGGCAGCTTGCCAGCGACGGGAAACACGCCGCTGTCGAGCACGGGTTTTAACAGGGCCAGTTCCGGTTTGAACTTGGCGGGGACGATGGCTTCGAAACGGGCGTCGTCGGCGTCGACCTGCCTGGCGTCGAGCTTGCGCAGCGCCGGCGCGAAGCGCTCGTCGCCGGGGTCGACCAGCACCATGCCCGCCACCATCTCGGGGTGACGCGCGGCAAACGCGCGCGCCAGCAAGCCGCCGTAGGAGTGGCCGATCAGGATAAACGGCGGGCGCAGGCCTGCCGCGGCGATCAATTGATCGAGCTCCAGGCTGCTTTGCAGCAGGGTGCGCGGCTCCGGCCGCGGCGCCGAGCCGCCCAGACCGGCGCGCGAGTATGTCACCACGCGGGCGCTGCCGGCCAGTTCCGGCGCCACCTTGCGCCAGGTGCGCAGGTCGGTGCCGAAGCCCGACTCGAATATCACCGTATAACGGCCGCTGCCGGTGCTGCTGAACTGCATGGGCGCGCCGGCGACCTGAACGGTCTCGACCGGTGCAGCGGTTTGCGCGTGGACGCCGAGGGCAGCGGTGGCGAGGGCGATGGTAACAAGATGGCGAAACAGGCCTTGCATGCGGACTCCATAAGTATCAAACAATGCCTGCATGATGGCAACGACGACAAGTCCACGCATCCCGCTTGCGACGCATGGCACTGCGCCGGGACAGGATGTCGAAACAGCGGCACAGTCCGTGTCAGGATGGCCGGTCAATAGTGCGGCGGCACCTCGTGCGCCGGTGCATTCGGCGCGTTTTGCGCGGCATTGCGGATATGCTCGGCCAGCGCGTTGACCATCGCCTCGAGCTGGTCGATGCGGCGGGTTTGCTGGTACACCACATCGTTGAGCGATTCGACCAGGTCTTCCTGGTGCGCCAGCTTGATTTCGATGGCCATAAAGCGCTCGTCCTGATCCATGCAACCTCCGTGATAAATGAAGCGCCATTATGCGTGATCGGCTCAAACGCCCGGTCTCTTATGCGCGCTAGCGCACGGACTGGCTAAAGTTTCCGCTGCAAAATATACGGATGGAAACTATTTCGACCTCATCCGGCCCGACCCTGCCGGATTCCCAAGGCGCCCCCACGCAAGCGGCAGCGCCGCGCTCTGGCCGGCCGGACCACCTGACGGCCCAGAAAGTGGAGGTGGGAATTATCCTGCAGGCCATGTTGGGAACGCAGGCCGCCGTTGAATACATGGAAAACAATGCCATCAACCACCGCGTCGCCGCGCGCGTGCTGCATCAGCCGGAATTGCGGCGCGGGCGCCATGACCAGCATGGGGTGCGCGTATAAGCAGTAATTATGCGCAATATTGCATAATTATACGGGCGGCACCGGCCGTGGTGTCGCAAGCAACGCTTTTAGACTGGCCAGCCGGTCTTTCGGCGAAATAATTTCAGTCTCCATTGGCGCCGCATCGCCGACATCGAGCGCCATTTCCTTGATAAAACGCGAAACGTCGCAATGCACCTGCTCGCCGGCGCGTTTTCTCTGCTTGCACCAGGTGATCTGCAGGGTACGCTGGGCGCGCGTGATGCCGACGTACATCAACCGTCGTTCTTCCTGCACGCGCGCGCCGATGGTTTCCACCGATGCGTCCGGGTCGCCCTTGTGCGGCAGGATGCCCTCTTCCACCCCGACCAGGAACACGTGCGGAAATTCCAGTCCCTTGGAGGCGTGCAAGGTCGACATGCGCACCGCGTCCGGTTCCTCGTCCTGGCCCTCCAGCATGCTCATCAGGGCCACCATCTGGGTCAACTCCAGCAGATTTTTTTCTTCGCCCGACTTGTCCTTGCCGCCGCAACCCCGTTCCTTGAGCCAGTTGGTGAACTCCAAAACGTTCTGCCATTTGCTTTGCGCCGCGCGGTCGTCGAACATGTCGTAGAGATAGGATTCATAATTAATCTCTTTCATCATGTCGTCGAGCACCGCGGCGGCATTTTCTCCACTGCCTGACGGGCCGGGGCGGCTGGCGCGCGATTCCAGGTTATTAATAAAATTGCAGAATTCGCGCAAGGGAATCAACTGGCGGTCGGCCAGTTTCGCTTCGATGCCCCCTTTAAAGGCCGCCTCGAACAGCGAACAGTTCCACTGCTTTGAAAATGCCCCCAGCACTTCCAGGGTCGCCATGCCGACGCCGCGTTTCGGCGTGGTCACCGCGCGAATGAATGCCGGGTCGTCGCCATCGTTGGCGATCAGGCGCAGGTAACTGATGATGTCCTTGATTTCAGCCTTGTCGAAAAAACTTTGTCCGCCGGAGATGGTGTAGGGAATGCGCTCGCGGCGCAAGGATTGCTCGATCACCCGCGCCTGGTGATTGCCGCGGTACAAAATCGCGTAATCGGACCACTTGTTTTTACGCTGAAAACGGTCGGCTGAAATCATGATGGCGATCTGCTCGGCTTCCTGGTCGTCGTTCTGCATGCCCAGCACGCGGATCGGTTCACCGAGACCGTGCTCGGACCACAAGGATTTTTCGAAAATCTTTGGATTGTTCGAGATGACCGCATTGGCCGCCTGCAAAATGCGGGTGGTGGAGCGGTAATTCTGCTCCAGCTTGATCACTTTCAGATCGGGGAAATCGACGCCCAGGGTTTTCAGGTTTTCCACCGAGGCGCCGCGCCAGGCATAGATCGCCTGGTCGTCGTCGCCCACCGCCGTGAACATCGGCTTTTTGTTGATGCCGGTGACCAGCAATTTGACCAATTCATACTGGCAGGTATTGGTGTCCTGGTACTCGTCCATCAGCAGATAGCGCAGTCTTCTCTGCCACTTGTCGCGGATCGGATCGTTATTTCTGAACAGCTCGACGGGCAGGCGAATCAAATCGTCGAAATCGACCGCCTGATAGGCCGACAAAGTCGCCACATAACTGCGGTATACGCGCGCCGCCTGCGCCTCGTCTTCGTCCTGGGCGTCGCGAATGGCGTGTTCGGGATCGATCAAGCCGTTTTTCCACAGCGAGATCGAATTCTGGATGCGGCGGATCAGCTGTTTATCCGTGGTGATCGCCAGATCCTGCACCAGGCCGAAACAGTCGTCGCTGTCCATGATGGAAAAGCGGTCTTTCAGTCCCACCCCGGCCGCCTCCTGGCGCAGGATTTTCACACCCAGCGAGTGAAAGGTCGACACCGTCAATTGCTTGGCCTGGCGCGGCTGTTTCAGTAACTTGGCAATCCGCTCCTGCATTTCCAGCGCTGCCTTGTTGGTAAATGTCAGGGCGGCGATGGTTCTCGGGTCGTAGCCGCGGTCCTCGATCAGGTGGGCGATTTTTTGCGTGATGACGCGCGTTTTGCCCGAGCCGGCGCCGGCCAGCACCAGGCAGGGGCCGTCGAGATAGATCACCGCTTCGCTTTGCGGAGCGTTGAGGCCGAACTTGGGGGTGGAGGACATCGGAGGGCGCTTAGGGAACAGTCAGCCGGCTATTTTACACCCCGTGCAGAGCCTGCCAGGGCGCGGACGCGACGACACCGGCGCGCAGCATGCGTTACCATTTGCCCATTGGCGCGCAGGCGCAGACAACACGCAGCAGAGGCACTCATGAAATTTGAACATCTGATTGAAATCAACGACCCCTTGAATCCGCTGATCGACAGCTTGAGCCGCGAGCAGGTGTGGCGCGGCCTGGTGCTGCACGCCGAATCGCCCAAGCTGTTTGTGCCGCACCTGGACGAGTGCGACATCGTCGATCGCGAGCCGGGCAGTTTCAAACGCAAGCGCCGCTTCGGCGAACTGCGCATCGAAGACAAGGTCACCTTGACGCCGCTCGAAGAAGTGCTCTATGAAGTGCACGCCCAGGGCGAAATCAGCGCATCGAGCCTGCGCGTGACCATCGAGGCGCCCGGCGACGCCGTGCTGTTCGTGCGTTTCAAATATGACGACGGCCATGACGCCGCCACCGACCAGGCCAATGCCATGTACGACGAATTCAAGAAATCGGCGTACCAGGAAGCCGATATCGATGCGATCCGGATTTTAAGGGAGCTGGCGGCGGCGGGGCGCTTGGATGCGACCTATCTGAATTAAACTCCCGCAGCGTCGCCAGCGACGGCGATGTCAGATACGTCCTTGGCCAACTCCTCGTGCAGGTGGCGCAGGGCCGTCCTTAAGCCCTCTTCGACCACCGGGTGATAGAACGGCATCTCGAGCATCTGGTCGACCGTCATGCGCGCCTGGCAGGCCCAGGCCAGCAGGTGGCCGAGGTGTTCGGCGCGCGGTCCGACCATTTCGGCGCCGACAAAACGGCCGGTGCCGTATTCCGCATACACGCGCAGCATGCCGTGGTTTTGCAGCATGACGCGGCTGCGGCCCTGGTTCTCGAAAGACACCATGCCCAGCGCGAACTTGGGTTTGCCTGCCGCGCACAGCTCCCGATAACTTTCGCCCACGGTGGCGATCTGCGGTTCGGTGAACGCCACCGCCAGCGCGGTGCGGCGCAGGCCCGGGCGCACGTCGGGGAAGCGGCCGGCATTGTCGCCGGCGATGCGGCCCTGGTCGGCCGCTTCGGCCAACAGGGGGCGCTCGTCGTCGGCGTCGCCGGCGATGAAAATATGGCTGTCGCCGCACTGCATGGTGCAGCGGTCGAACACGGGAACGCCGTCCTGGTCGAGGGCCAGGCCGGTATGTTCGATGCCGATGTCGCCGACATTGGGGGTGCGGCCGGCCGCCACCAGGATATATTGGAACTGGTCGACCTTTTCCACACCGGTGGCATCGACGGTGGTCAGCAGCACGCCGCCTTCCGCCTCCGGTTCGACCTTGACGATTCTCTGTTGAAAACGGATGTCAAGCTGGCCGCCGAACACTTTGACGGCCTCGTGCAGCACGTCCGGATCGGTGATCTGGGCGATGCTGCCGCCGCGCGCAAAAAAGCTGACCCGCACGCCCAGCCGCGCCATCGCCTGGCCCAGCTCGAGGCCGATCACGCCGGTGCCGATCACCGCCAGCGACGCCGGCAAATCGGCCAACTCGAAGATGTCGTCGCTGCTGATGACGGCGGCGCCGCCGGCGGCCAGCACCGGCAGCATGGTCGGGGTCGAGCCGGTGGCGATCACAAACCGGCCGGCTTTTACGACGGTGTGGTCGTCCACCTGCAGCGCACAGGGACCGGTAAAACGGGCGTGGCCCACCAATTTATCCTGCTCCGGAATCGACGCCACGCTGTCGAGCACAAAGCCGACGAAACGATCGCGCTCCCTTTGCACGCGCGCCATCACCGCCTTGCCGTCGATGCGTGTTTCTCCCGCGTGCACGCCGAAGCCGGGGGCCAGGTCGAGCATGTGGGCGGCGTCGCCGGCGGCGATCAACAGTTTGCTGGGCATGCAACCGACCCGCGCGCAGGTGGTGCCGTACGGCCCCCGCTCGATCAACAGGGCGCGTTTGCCATGAGCGACGGCGGCGCGGTAGGCCGACAGGCCGGCGGTGCCGGTGCCGAGGATGGCGACGTCGACGTCGATAGTGCGCATGATGGGGGTCCAGTTTGAAAGCGTGATCAGCCATTCTAGCCTGTCGAAGGGGGGACTGGCACCGCAGGTGCCTGTCCCATTCGATATGCCGCCTGCAAACACAAGGATTTGGTTTGCTTTTCAGTCAACTTGGGACAGGCACCGTTGGCGCCAGTCCCCCTGCTGCTCGCTGCGCCTAAATATCGAGCGGATCGACTTCCAGCGACCATTTCACCCGGCTCTTCATCTCGCGCAGCATCGATAACCAGGTTTTTAAAAATGCCTGCAAGGCCGGCCGCGACGGCGATTCGATCAGCAATTGGGCGCGGTCGACGTTGTGCACGCGCGTCATGGTCATCGGGATCGGGTCGTTGATGGTGATGGCAGAATCCTGCAGGCAGTCTCTCGCCTGCTGCAGAAACTCGATGGCCGTGGCCAGTTCCGGCGCCTCGGCGCGCAGCAGCGCCTGGTACATGTAGGGCGGCAGCGCCGCCTGGCGGCGTTCCGTCAACAAGCTGTCGGCGAAGCGGTCGTAATCGTGGTTGACCACCGCGGCATACAGCGGGTGGCTGGCGTAACGGGTCTGAATCAGCACCTCGCTGGGGCTGCCGCCCTCCAGCCTGGCGGCGCGCCCGGCGCGGCCGGCCACCTGCATCAACTGGGCAAATAAACGTTCGCTGGCGCGGTAATCCTGCGAGAACAGGGCGGTATCGGGATTCAAGATGCCGACCAGGGTCAGCTTTTTGAAGTCGTGGCCCTTGGCCACCATCTGGGTGCCGATCAGGATGTCGACATCGCCCCGGTGCACGCTGTCGAACGCTTCCTGGGCGCTGCCTTTACGGCGCGTCGAATCGGCGTCGATGCGCAAAATTCGCGCCGCGGGGAACAGCAACTGCAAGCCCTCTTCCACCCGCTGGGTGCCGCGACCGAGCGGGGCGATGTCGACGTTGCCGCAGGTCGGGCAGTGGCTGGGAATGCGCAATTCGAGGCTGCAGTGATGGCAGCGCAGCCGGTGTTCGGGCTTGTGCAGCACCATGAACGAGGTGCAGCGCGTGCATTCGCTGATCCAGCCGCAGGCTTCGCAGGTGATCACGGGGGAATAGCCGCGCCGGTTCAGGAACAGCAGCGATTGTTCGCCTCGGTCGAGCCGCTGGCGCAGGGCGGCCACCAGGTGCGAGGTCAAACCGTCCTTCGGCTTGTCGCGCTCCATGTCCAGCACTTTGACGCGCGGCAGCACGGCGTCGCGCACGGCGCGCTGGCGCAGTTCCAGCTTGCGGTAGCGGCTTGACCCCGCGTGGTGCCAGCTCTCCAGCGAGGGCGTGGCCGAGCCCAGCACGATCGGGATGGCCAGCTGGCGCGCGCGCCACACCGCCAGGTCGCGCGCCGAATATCTCAAACCTTCCTGCTGCTTGTAGGAAGGGTCGTG
>JAQGNM010000109.1 GCA_028291845.1 Massilia sp.
TCAACTTGTACGATACCTATCCGACCGAGTAGGACCGGGTACGCGCGGCGCCGTTTCCGCAGTTGGGGTTTACCCGGTGCTGGGAGACCTGTCCGATTGGCTTGAATGGAAGGTCGGTATATCTGAAGCTTGACGTGGTGTTGTAGAAGGGGGACTGGCACGTAGCCGGGGACTGGCACGCGCGCAGCGGCGTATGAGCTTGCATACAGCGCTGATTGCGCGGTGCCTGTCCCCATTCCGCGTCGAGGCAAATCAAAATGGGGACAGGCACCGCGCTTTTCAGGCCGCTTGAAAAAGCGGACGGCGCCGCGCGCGTGCCAGTCCCCGGCGATGCTTGACCTTCCGTCACACTTCACCCATGATCCCCGGTACGGGCATACGCCCTTCCGAAGCATCCCTTCACCGGAGACACCATGAAACAATTCATTTTGGCCGCCATGCTGGCCGCCGGCTTGTGCGGCGCGGTACAAGCCGCCGACGACGTCGCACTCAAGGCGGCGATTGCCGCGCCGACCCGCACGCCGGCCAATGTGGCGCGCGACGGCGCCCGCCATCCCTATGAAACGCTGGCTTTTTTCGGCATCAAGCCGAACATGACGGTGGTCGAACTGACGCCGTCGGGCGGCTGGTACACGGAGATCCTGGCGCCGTACTTGCGCGACAACGGCGTGCTGATCGGCGCCAGCGAGGAAGTCGTCGAGGGCAAGCGGGCCGGCACGGCGTTTCGCAACAAGGTCAATTCAAACCCCATCTACAGCAAGGTGCGGCTGGGGATTTTCGAGCCGCCCACCAAGTATGCGATCGCCCCGGCCAACAGCGTCGACATGGTGCTGACCTTCCGTAACATGCACAACTGGGTCGAACTGGGCCCGGACAAGCTGGCCGACGTGCTCAAGAACGTCCACACCGTGCTCAAGCCGGGCGGCGTGTTCGGTGTCGTCGACCACCGCCTGCCGGCGTCGATGACGCAGGACGCGACCGCCTCGACCGGCTACCTGCACGAAGCGTGGGTGATCAAGACGGTGGAAGCGGCCGGCTTCAAACTGGCGGCAAAATCGGAGATCAACGCCAATCCGAAGGACAAGGCCGACCATCCGAAAGGCGTGTGGGCCTTGCCGCCGGTGCTGGCCAACAAGGACGACAAGCGCAGCGACTACCTGGCCATCGGCGAAAGCGACCGCATGACGCTCAAATTCGTCAAGAAATAAGCCGCCGAATCCCTTTCATCATCCTGACGGGCGACCGCGCATGCGCGGCCGCCCGTTTTCACATCGGCCTGCCGCCGATCGACCCAGCACGTGTATATTTGCTGCTGCCGCCAAACTGGCGGCTTCATTAACGAATCCGACGAGAATTCCGCCCATGCTTCGATTTGCCGCTGTATTGATAATGGCCGGCGCCAGTGTCGCCGCCGCCGCCCAGATTCCCGCACCTTCCGCCCCACCGAACGTCGCCGTGCCGGCCACCCCGGCGCCGGTTGCCGCGGCCAGCCAGGTGGCGGGACCGATCGCGCCGAACATCGAGAACGCCGTCGTCAAGGTGTTTTCCACCCTGCGCGCGCCGGACCCCAGTAAACCGTGGAGCAAGGCGGCGCCGCAGGAAGTGACGGGATCGGGCGTGGTCATCGAAGGCAAGCGCATTCTCACCAACGCCCACGTGGTCGGCTACGCCAGCCAGGTGCAGATCCAGGCCAGCCAGTCGGGCGACAAAATTCCGGCGACGGTGGAGGCGATCGGCCGCGGCATCGATCTGGCCATTTTAAAACTCGACGACGAATCGTTCTTCGACACCCACCCGCCGGTGAAACGCGCCAGCCTGCTGCCGGACGTGCGCGAAGCGGTGTTCGCCTACGGCTATCCGACCGGCGGCAGCTCGCTGTCGATCACCAAGGGCATCGTCTCGCGCATCGAATTCGTACCCTACAATTTCGGCAGCTCGGGCCTGCGCATCCAGATCGACGCTGCCATCAATCCGGGCAACAGCGGCGGCCCGGTGATCGCCGGCGACCAGATGGTGGGCCTGGCCTTCGCCGGCGCCAACGGCGCGCAAAACATCGGCTACATCATCCCCAACGAAGAAGTCGAACTGTTCCTGCGCGATGCCAAGGACGGCAAGTACGACGGCAAGGTCGGCATGTTCGACGACGTGCAAACGCTGGAGAACGCAGCCCTGCGCAGCTACCTCAAACTCGACAAGGCGGTCGAGGGCGTGGTGGTGCACCGGCCCTATTCGAGCGACCCGGCCTACCCGCTCAAGGAATGGGACGTCATCACAAAAATCGGCAACGACGCCATCGACAACCAGGGCATGGTCAAGCTGGGAGCGAACCTGCGGGTGCGCTTCCAGTACCGGGTGCAGCAGCTGGCAAAGGACGGCAAGGTGGCCTTGACGGTGGTGCGCGCCGGCCAGCCGCTGGTGATCCAGCTGCCGGTCTCGCGCGCGCGCAAACTGTTGATCAGCGACCTGGGCGGCGGCTATCCCTCGTATTTCATCTACGGCCCGATCGTCTTCTCGCGCGCCTCGGCCGAGTTCCTCGGCGGCGTCGCCTCCAACGCCAACGTCATGCAGGCGCTGGCCTATAACGCCAGCCCGCTGGTGACGCGCCGCGGCGAAGAACCGGACGCCCAGCGCGAAGAACTGGTGATCGTCACCTCGCCGTTCTTCCCCCATAAACTGGTGACCGGCTACAGCAACCGCTTCGGCTCGGTGATCTATTCGATCAACAAGGTGCCGGTCAAAAGCCTGCGACACCTGGTGGCCCTGTTGCGCGATTTAAAGGACGAACTGATCGTGATCCACTTCGACCAGCGCGCCGGAGAAACCATGGTGTTGCCGCGCAAAGCCATGCTGGACGCGACCGAGTCGATTTTGACCGATAACGGCATTCGGCAGCAGGGATCGGCCGATTTGATGGAGGTGTGGAACGGCAAGGCGAAGTAAGCTTCAGGGGGGACTGGCTCCGAAGGTGCCTGGGCGGCCCCGCCTGTCCCATGTTCGATCCGAGGCACATTGTTCTACGGAGCCGAGACAGGACAGGCATCAGCGCTGCGCTTGTGCCTTTCGCGGCCCGGCCAGTCCCCCTGCTGCACGCCTCAGCGCTTATGCACCGAGCGCGCGCTCTACCGCCGCTTGCGCATGCAAGCCCGTGGTGTCATACAAAGGCACCGCGCTGTCCTGCTCTCCCACCAGCAGCATGATCTCGGTGCACCCCAGAATGATCGCCTCGGCGCCGCGCGCGATCAGGCGTTCGATCACCTGGCGGTACGCCTCACGGGAGGCGTCGACAATTTTCCCCTGCACCAGCTCTTCATAAATAATGCGGTGCACCGTGGCCCGGTCGGCGTCATCCGGCACCAGCATATCGAGGCCGTGCTGTTTCACCAGGCGGCCCCTGTAAAAATCCTGCTCCATCGTAAAAGCGGTGCCCAGCAGGCCGACGCGGCGCAGCCCGGCCGCCTTGATCCGTTCGGCGGTCGGATCGGCGATGTGCAGCAGCGGCAGCTTGACGGCCGCCTCGATCTGCGGCGCGGCGATGTGCATGGTGTTGGTGGCGATGACCAGAAAATCGGCGCCGGCGCGTTCGAGCCGCTGCGCCGCATCGACCATCAGGGCGGCTGCCTCGCTCCAGCGGTCGGCCCGTTGCAGCGCTTCGATGTCGGCGAAATTAAAAGACCACATCAGGCAGCGCGCCGAATGCAGGCCGCCAAGGCGGTCGCGCACGCCCTCGTTGATCAGGCGGTAGTATTCGGCGGAGCTTTTCCAGCTCATGCCGCCGATCAGGCCAATGATAGCGTTGGGCATCTGCATGGTCCTCAGTCGGCCTTTTTGAGCTTCACCGGCACCAGGTTCAAGTCGGCGAAGTCGTAGCTGAAATCGGTCTCCGTCGAAATCGGCGCCATTTTTACCCGCTCGATGCTGCCGTCGGGGTTCAGCGAAAACGTGACGTAGGCGTCGGCGTTGAAATTGCGTTCCTTCCAGCGCACGATGAAGGTGTCATGCTGGAAGTGTTCCAGCGGGCCGGTCAGATCGGGGGTGCGCGAGAAGCTGAGGATGTGCTTTCCACCCTCCGGCTTGATCGACACCTTGCCGTACCAGGCATCGACGTAATCGCCGTCGTAGGCGGCCAGCGGCAAAGACGGTTGCGACTTGCCGACCCGCTGGCCGGCTTCCTTCTTGATGCGCGCCAGTTCCTTGTCGTGGGCTTCTTTGGTCACCGCGGCGAAACGGCCGATCCAGTCGGTCGGGGCGATATTCAAATACTGGTCGAGGATGCGGTACTGCAGCGAGGCCATGGCGGGGCCGCTTTCGGCATTGGTGAAGATGGCGACGCCCAGTTTCGCTTCCGGCACCAGGGTCACCTGCGAATAAAAGCCTTGCAGGGCGCCGCCGTGCATGGCGATTTTCATGCCCTTGTAGTCTTTTAACTCGAACCCAAGGCCGTAAGCGCGGAAGTTCGGCCGGGTGGCGGCCAGCAGCGGTTTCGGTTCGGCGATGCGGATCGGCGTCTGCGCGCTCCACATCTCGCGGCTTCTCGCTTCGCTGAACAGGCGCGCTTCTTTCGTGTCGCCGGATTTGCCTTGCGCGTCCGTGCCGCCATTGGGCAGCTTGCCGGCATCGAGCAGCACCATCATCCAGCGGGCGATGTCGTCGGCGTTGGTATTGATGCCCACCGCACCGGCGCCGTTCGGCACCGGCATCGATTTGACGGCGGCGATCTTGTCGTCGATTTTCGAATGGGCGTTCGACTGGTTGACCACGTTGGCGCTCTCGGCCAGGCTGGTGGTGGTGGTGGCCATGCCGACCGGCTTTAAAATCCGCTCGCGCACCGTCTCGCCCCAGCTTTTACCGGATTTGCTGGCGATGATCTTGCCGGCCGCGATGTACAGAAGATTGTCGTAGGCGTAGCTGTTGCGGAAGCTGGTGGCCGGACGGATGTATCTGAGCTTTTCGATGATCTCGTCGGACGTGAAGGTCGTGGTCGGCCACCACAATAAATCGCCGGCGCCCAGACCGAGGCCGCTGCGGTGGGTCAGCAGATCGCGCACCGTCATTTCGTGGGTGACGTAGGGGTCGAACATCTGGAAGTCCGGCAGATGTTTCGTCACCGGATCGTCCCAGGCGAGCTTGCCCTCGTCGACCAGCATCGACAGCGCCACCGCCGTAAATGCCTTTGAATTGGAAGCGATTTCAAACAGGGTTTGCGCATCGACCGGCGCCTTTTCTCCCAGCTTGCGCACGCCGAAGCCGCGCGCGGCGACGACTTTGCCGTCCTTGACGATGGCGATCGCCATGCCGGGCACGTCGAAGGTTTTCATCGAGCGCAGCACGTCGGCTTCGAGGTTGAAGGCGGGTGCTTCGGCGGCCGCTGTCGGCACGGCTGCGGTCTGGGCAAAAACGGCGCTGCTGGCAAAGGTAAGCAGCAGCGCTGCGGCGATTCGGTTCATCGATGGCACGGTGGATTCCTTGTGGCTGGTCGGGACGTGATGCGACGCGCGGCGCACATGCGGCGCGCAGGGGCGTCAGCAGGATAGCATTTCAGGCGGCTCCGGGAAAGGCGGGCCGAAGCGTCGATAAGAACGTTCAGCGAACCTTCAGGCAGCGTGGCCGAGCGGCGCCGCCACCTGCGGGCCATCGTTGCGCACATTGCCCAGCCCGCGGTCGACCATGTGCCAGGCAAAGCACTCGGGGCCGAGCGCCATCGAACGCAGCAGGTGTTCGGCCTGCTCGGCCGGGATGTCTGGATCGAGCCATAGCGGCACGTCGCGCGCGGCCAGCACCACCGGGCGGCGGTCGTGGACGTCGAGCAGGCCGCCGCCGGCGTCGGCAGTGACAATGGTAAAACCGTTGGCGGCGGGGCTGTCGGCGGGCGGGCCGAAATGGGCCAGCGCCGCCATGAACAGCGGCTCGGCGTCGGCGCGGTGGATGTGCCAGGGCTGCTTGCTGCCCTTCTCTCCGGTCCACTCGTACCAGCCGGCCGCCGGCACCACGGCGCGCCCGCGCTTGAGCAGGGAGATCCAGTAGCGGTTGTTGATTTTTTCCAGGCGCGTGTTGATCGCCATCGGCAGCTTGCCCGACTTTTCCGCCCAGGCCGAACGATAACCCCAGTGGACGTCGTCGAGGAACAGGCTATCGTCCTGCATGTGCAGCAGCGGCCGGAAGCTGCCGGGAGCGACGTTGTACCTGCCCTCTGCCTGGCTGCGGTTGAAAACCTCCTGCGCCCATTCAAAATTCTGGATCAGGCGGTTGATGTCGTTCTGGTCGAAGCGTCCACACATGCTCCCAAGCGTAACGCAGGCCACGGCTCCCGAACGTTCGCGGACGCACATTGCGTTTGATCGAAGCGCCGGCATTGAACGAGGTCGCCGCCGCCGATCCCGCCCCCCCTTCGAAGTGACTTCGTCCGTCTACCCCTCGACGGCAGCCAGGTCGAAGGTTTTCTGCACCAAGCTGCTGCCCTGGTTCAGGTTCGGGTAAGTGGCCGGGGTCGCCAGCACACGGTTATCGGCGCTCGGCCTGCTGGCTTACCCACACCGGCGCCGACCACAGGATATTGCCGTCCGTCTGGGTGACTCTCGCATAATAAAAATGCTCGCCGACGGACGGCGTGATAGTGGTGTCGAAACTGTCCGACAACGCGGTCACAGTGCCGTTACGTCCCGGTACACCCTCGAACACCGCCACCGTGGCCGCACTCTTGCCGGCGCCGGCGGAATAATGCGCGAGCAGCTGCAGCGGACCGCGATTGACGAAGCGTTCGCCCATGATGCGGCCGTTGGCGGTGAAAAGCAGGGTCGAGGTTTTATCCATGGTGGCGAACACGCGGCGCGCGCGCAGGGCATCGAAAAAGGCGTTCTCGGTGAACGGCTGGCCGGCGCGCAGCAACACGCCGGTGCGGTTGGTGTACGACATGCCCCAGTTGGCGCAGTGGTTGTCCTGGTCGGTCGAAAACGCCACGTGGTACCCCGCTTCGAGCGCCTGGTTGCAGGCGCCCTCATAAATGCTGCGGCGCGCTTCGGCCTCGAGCTCGCTGGTGGAAAAGGCGTTGGTGTTGACCACTTCGCACAGCACCATGGCGGCGTCGCCATCGGGCGTGTAGCCGAGCGCTTTGCCGTCGACGATGAACTGGCCGCTGTTGGCCGGATGGTTGAACTGGCCGATCCAGCCGCGCTGGCGCATGGTGGCGTAGAGGGCGGCGTAATCGTTTTTCGGGGTGTCGATGTCGGCCAGCAGATCGCCGGCGCCGTTTTTCTCCCAGCCGGGCAAGCCGGGCGCATTGAAAATGTTCAGGTGGCCGCCGTTGTCGATCACCCCCCACTCGGTGGCGTAAATGCCGAGAAAGCCCGGGTGGGCGCGGTTGTAATCGGCCGCTGCCGCCAGGCCGGCCTGGTACAGGCCGCGCGCGCTTCTCGGTTCGGCGTTGGCGTTGGTGCCGGTGGAGCCGTCGTACATGTGGTTGTGCTCGGAGGCGACCAGGAAATCGAGGCCGTGGCGGTCGGCGTACTCGAAGGCCTGTGCGGGTCCCAGCAGCGAACTTTGCGGCGACTGGGCGCCGTGGCAGCTGGCCAGATCGCCGCCACCGTCGCTGTGGCCGGTCTGGCTGTGCAGGTTGCCCAGCACGATCTGCCACGGAGAGGGCGCCAGCGACAGCGGCGCCGGTGCCGGCGCAGTGAGCGGGCCGACCGCGATCTCCCAGCTTTGTTCGATGTCGTCGGCGGTGAGAATGGCGCGATAGGTGCCGGCACTGGCCGCAGCCTGATTCAACCGGCCGTCCCAGGCAATCTCGATGGTCACCGGGGGGCCGGACAGCAACTGGGCGCCGCGCCAGGTGTTCAGTACGCGGCCGTCGGCGCCGGCCAAATCAAAACGCCAGGCGACCGTTTGCGGGGTTTCCAGTTCGGGGCGCTCGAGGACAATTGTAAATGTGCGCGCTTCGCTGCCGGCGGCGCCCCGGTACGGCGCCAGCAAGGTGGCGTCGAGTTCATTGTGATCGGTGGCGTGGGCTGAGCCGATTGCCAGGCACAGCAAGAGGGGGGAAAAGATGCGCATGCTTGTCTCGCTGAAGGAAGGATCGAAACTTCATGATCCCGCCTTGGCAATTCGACAAGTTGATGCGGTGGTGGTGAGGGGGTTGAGGTGCGTTAATTTATTGGCAAGTGATGGCAGCCGGGGACTGGCACGCGCGCGGCGGCGTAAGCTTTTTAAGCCGGCTCGAAGTGCGCGGTGCCTGAGATGGTCCGGGTTGTGTGTGCATCCAAATAGAGGACAATAGAGTCTATGGATCAAACGAACCCGCCAACAATCAAAGTGCCAGGCAAGCGCAAAAGTTTTACGAGCAAATTCAAGAAGGAAGCGGTCGCCAAATTAGAGACATCGACGAACGTGTCGTTGTTGGCTGTCGAACTTGGTATCCGCCGCAATCAGCTTTATAAGTGGCAGAAGCAGCTTCAAGCGAGCGGCCCGGATGCGACGATGAAGTCGCCGGGCCGCCCGCCAGCTAAAGCCGAGAGCGAAGTGACGCGCCTGCGTCGCGATAATGCACGCCTTGAGATGGAACTTGCCATCTTAAAAAAAGCGGAGGCGTACTTCAGGCGATAGCCTTGAGGTACGCCTTTATTCACGACCATTTAAAGCAGT
>JAQGNM010000139.1 GCA_028291845.1 Massilia sp.
CGCCGGCGCCCGCCGCCGCACCTGCCGCCGCCGCGCCAGCACCTGCCGCCGCAGCCGCAGCCGCGCCATCGGCCGCGCAAGTAGAAGCCTCCAAGGCCCACGCGTCGCCATCGATCCGCAAGTTCGCCCGCGAACTGGGCGTCGATCTGGGCCGCGTCAGCGGCAGCGGTCCGAAAGGCCGCATCACCCAGCAGGACGTGCAGAATTTCGTCAAGGGTATTCTCGCCGAAGGTCCGGCCGCCCAGGCCGCGCCGGCCGCAGCCGGCGCATCCGGCGCTGGACTGACCTTGCTGCCATGGCCGTCGCTCGATTTTTCCAAGTTCGGTCCGACCGAAGAGCAGCCGCTGTCGCGTATCAAGAAGATCAGCGGGCCGAACCTGCACCGCAACTGGGTGATGATCCCGCACGTGACGCAGTACGACAAGTCCGATGTCACCGAACTCGAACAGTTCCGCGTCGATTCGAACGCCGCCCTGGCCAAGGCCAAGTCGACCGTAAAACTGACCATGCTGGCGTTTGTCATCAAGGCTTGCGTGACGGCGCTGAAAAAATACCCGGCGTTCAATTCGTCGCTGTCGGCCGACGGCGCCAACCTGATCGTCAAGCAGTACTACAACATCGGCTTTGCCGCCGACACGCCGCAAGGCCTGGTGGTGCCGGTGCTGAAAGACGCCGACAAGAAAACCGTCTCGCAGATCGCCGTCGAAATGGGAGAATTGTCGGCGCAGGCGCGCGACGGCAAATTGAAACCAGCCGACATGCAGGGTGCCTCGTTCACGATTTCGTCGCTGGGCGGCATCGGCGGCACCTACTTCACGCCGATCATCAACGCGCCGGAAGTGGCCATTCTCGGCCTGTCGAAAACCGCGATGGAGCCGGTCTGGAACGGCAAGGAATTCGAGCCGCGCCTGATGCTGCCTTTGTCGCTGTCGTATGACCACCGCGTCATCGACGGTGCGATGGGCGCGCGTTTTACCGCCTACCTGGCCGAAATCCTGGCCGACCTGCGCAAAACCCTGTTGTGATTGGAGCGCATCGATGAGCACTATTGAAATCAAAGTCCCGAATATCGGCGATTTTAAAGAGGTCGAGATCATTGAAATCATGGTCAAGCCGGGTGACGCCATCAAGGCCGACCAGTCCCTGATCACGGTGGAGTCGGACAAGGCGAGCATGGAGATTCCATCGTCCGCCGCCGGCGTGGTGAAAGAGCTGAAGGTCAAGGTCGGCGACAAGGTGGGTGAGGGCTCGCTGTTGCTGATGCTCGATGAAGCGAGCGCTGGTTCCGCCGCTCCCGCAGCTCCCGCAGCCGCACCGGCCGTACCCACCCCGGCGGCAGCGGCCCCGGCACCCGCCAACGCCAGCGCCCCGGCCGCCAGCAGTTTCAACGGCAAGGCCGACCTCGAATGCGAGATGATGGTGCTGGGCGCCGGTCCGGGCGGCTATTCGGCCGCCTTCCGCACCGCCGATCTGGGCATGGACACGGTCCTGATCGAGCGCTACCCGACGCTCGGCGGCGTGTGCCTGAACGTCGGGTGCATCCCCTCGAAAGCGCTGCTGCACGTGGCGGCGGTGATCGACGAGACCGCCACCATGTCGAAGCACGGCATCAGCTTTGCCGCGCCGGCCATCGACATCGACCAGCTGCGCGGCTGGAAAGAAAAGGTCGTCGGCAAGATGACCGGCGGCCTGGCCGGCATGGCGAAAGCGCGAAAGGTCAAGGTGGTGCAGGGGGTCGGCCAGTTCATCGGCCCGAACCACATCGAAGTGACCGCCGGCGACGGCAGCAAGCAGGTGATCGCCTTCAAACAGGCGATCATCGCCGCCGGTTCGTCGGTGGCGAACCTGCCGTTCGTGCCGGAAGATCCGAGAATCGTCGATTCGACCGGCGCGCTCGAGTTGCGCGCGATCCCCAAGAAAATGCTGGTGATCGGCGGCGGCATCATCGGCCTGGAGATGGCGACGGTGTACTCGACCCTGGGCGCGCGCATCGACGTCGTTGAAATGCTCGACGGCCTGATGCAGGGCGCCGACCGCGACATGGTCAAGGTCTGGCAGAAGTACAACGAAGCACGCTTCGACAAGATCATGACCAAGACCAAAACGGTGGGCGTGGAAGCGCTGCCAGAAGGGATCAAAGTCACGTTTGCCGCCGCCGAAGAGGGCGCCGCCGCGCCCGAACCGCAGCTGTACGACATGGTGCTGGTGGCGGTCGGGCGCAGCCCGAACGGCGCGAAAATCGCCGCCGACAAGGCCGGCGTGACCGTCAGCGAGCGCGGCTTCATCGCCGTCGACAGGCAGATGCGCACCAACGTGCCGCACATCTTCGCCATCGGCGACCTGGTCGGCCAGCCGATGCTGGCGCACAAGGCGGTCCATGAGGCGCATGTGGCGGCGGAAGCGGCGCACGGCGAAAAGGCGTTCTTCGATGTGAAGGTGATTCCATCGGTGGCCTACACCGATCCGGAAGTGGCGTGGGTCGGCATTACCGAAGACGAAGCCAAGGCAAAAGGCATCAAGCTCGAAAAAGGGCACTTCCCGTGGGCCGCGTCGGGCCGCGCGGTGGCCAACGGCCGCGACGAGGGTTTTACCAAGCTGCTGTTCGACGCTGAGACCCACCGTATCGTCGGCGGCGGCATTGTCGGTACCCACGCCGGCGACATGATCGGCGAAATCGCGCTCGCCATCGAGATGGGCGCCGACGGCGTCGATATCGGCAAGACGATCCACCCGCATCCGACCCTGGGCGAATCGATCGGCATGGCGGCCGAAGTGTACGA
>JAQGNM010000182.1 GCA_028291845.1 Massilia sp.
ATCTTCTGTCGTCTTGTACCGGTTACGTCAAACTTTTTGAGAACTTTAGGGCGATCTTTAAAAATTATTGAGAAAAAACTGCATATTTTTTGGATAGCTTTTGTCGCCACCGTTTCCGGCAAGGGAAAAAACCGCTGGATTTCCCCTTGTCTGACCCGGTAACGTCAGTCCACGGCCGAACTTGAGGGTTTTTTGAAAAAATTTTGAATTATTTTTCAGGGCCGCTTGTCTGGACATCTTTGCTACACTGCCAAGCTCGCGATTCAGTTGCCTTCTTTTACGCTTTTCCCATGAAAACACGCAACGATCTCCTCAAGCTCGACGCCCTCGACCCGCTCGCGCCCCTGCGCGACCTGTTCGATTTGCCCGAAGGCGTTATCTATTTGGACGGCAATTCCCTTGGCGCCCGGCCGAACAGCGCCCTCGCCCGCGCCGGGCAAGTCATCGCCGCCGAATGGGGGCATGACCTGATCCGCAGCTGGAACACGGCCGGCTGGTTCGACCTGCCCAAGCGCCTGGGCAACCGGCTGGCGCCGTTGATCGGCGCGGTTGAGGGCGAAGTGGTGGTCACCGACACCACCTCGGTCAACCTGTTCAAGGCGCTGGCGGCGGCCGTGCAGGTGTCTACGAACAGCGGGCGCCGGGTGATCGTCACCGAGCGCGAGAACTTTCCGACCGATATCTATATGGCGCAGGGCCTGGCGCGCTGGCTGGACGACGGCTACCAGGTCAAACTGGTCGATTCGCCGGCGCAACTGGCCGCCAGCATCGACGCCGACACCGCGGTGGTCATGCTTACCCACGTCAATTACCGCACTGGCCGCCTGCACGACATGCAAGCCATTACGGCGCACGCGCACGCGCAAGGGGCGCTGACGGTGTGGGACCTGGCCCACTCGGCCGGCGCGGTGCCGGTCGACCTGCATGGCGCGCAGGCCGACTTCGCCGTCGGCTGCACTTATAAATATTTGAATGGCGGGCCTGGTTCCCCCGCCTTTATCTGGGTCCCTGCGCGCCACCAGGCGCACTTCAGCCATCCGCTGACCGGCTGGTGGGGGCACGCGGCACCGTTCGCCATGGCGGCCGATTTTACCCAGGTAAAAGGCATCGGCCGCGCCCTGTGCGGCACCCAGCCGATCGTCTCGCTGGCGCTGGTCGAATCTGGCCTGGAAATTTTCGAGCAGACCAGCATGCACGCTGTGCGCCAGAAATCGCTGGCGCTGACCGACCTGTTCATCGAACTGGTGGAGCAGCGCTGCGCTTCGCACCCCTTGACCCTGGCCACGCCGCGCGCCCACGCCGAGCGCGGCAGCCACGTCAGTTTCGGCCATCCGCACGGCTACGCGGTCATGCAGGCGCTGATCGAACGGGGCGTGATCGGCGACTATCGCGAGCCGTCGCTGATGCGCTTTGGTTTCACCCCGCTGTATACAAGTTACGCCGATGTCTGGGACGCGGTTGAAATCCTGCGCCAGATTCTCGACGACCACGCCTATGACACGGCAGCCGCGCGCGGCGCGGTCACCTGAGGAGAGCAGCATGACCGATCCAACACCTGCCGAATGGCACGGCGCCAAGCTCGATTTTTCAGAAGCGATGAGTTATGGCGACTATCTCGGCCTCGACCAGATCCTGCACGCGCAGCATCCGCGCTCGCCGAACCATAACGAGCTATTGTTCATCATCCAGCATCAGACCAGCGAGCTGTGGCTGAAACTGATGCTGCACGAGCTGCATGCCGTGCGCGAGCACGTCAAGGCCGGCGAGTTGCCGCCCGCTTTTAAAATGCTGGCGCGGGTGGCGCGCATCATGGATCAGCTGGTGCACGCCTGGGACGTGCTGGCGACCATGACGCCGCCCGAATACACGGCGATCCGCCCATTCCTGGGCGCCTCGTCCGGTTTTCAGTCGCACCAGTACCGCGAACTCGAATTCATCCTCGGCAACAAGAACGCCAAGGTGCTGCCGGTCCACGTGCCGGTGCCGGAAGCGCACGCCATCCTCGAACGCGAACTGCACACGCCGTCGGTGTACGACGAAGCCATCCAGTTGCTGGCGAGAAGTGGTTTTGCGATCGACCCTGCCCGGCTCCAGATCGATCCGAGCTTGCCGACCGTGGCGGACGAGTCGGTGAAACAGGCATGGCTGGCCGTCTACCAGCAACCCGACAAATACTGGGCTTTATATGAGCTGGCGGAAAAGCTGGTCGACCTGGAAACGGCCTTCCGCTTCTGGCGCTTCAGGCACGTCACCACGGTCGAGCGAATCATCGGTTTCAAGACCGGCACCGGCGGCACGGCCGGTGTCAGCTATCTGCGCAAGATGCTCGATGTGGTACTGTTCCCTGAACTGTTTTCCTTACGTACGGCCTTGTAACTATACATTTGGGAGCAACGATGGAGTGCGACGTTCTGGTATTGGCGGGGTTGTGGAACTCCGGGCCGACCCACTGGCAAACACTGTGGGAGAAGCAATTTCCGGCCTGGCAAAGGGTGCCGCACCGCGACTGGACCAGTCCCTCCTGCGACGAGTGGGTGGCCGAACTCGACGCGGCGATTGCCGCCAGCGATGCCGGTCCGCCGATCCTGGTGGCGCACAGCCTGTCCTGCGCGCTGGTGGCCAAGTGGGCCGCCACCGACACCCCGCTGCACATCGCCGGCGCCTTTTTGGTCGCGCCCAGCGATATCGAGGCCGACAGCTTCCCACCCGACGCCACCGGGTTTCAGCCGATGCCGATGGAAAAATTGCCGTTTCCGAGCGTGTTGATTGCCAGCAGCGACGATCCGTATTGTTCGATCGAGCGTGCGAAAGCGTTTGCCGAGGCGTGGGGGAGCGCGTTTGTCGATATCGGCCCGGCGGGGCATATCAATGGGGATGCGGGGTTTGGGGAGTGGCCGGAGGGGGTGAAGATGTTGCAGGAGTTCTGCGAGAGCTTGCAGTAGGGGGACTGGCAACCGAAGGGTGCCTGTCCCATGTTTGAATCGCTGGTGAGCAAAAAATGGGACAGGCACCTGCGGCGCCAGTCCCCCTACGATTACTTGGTATTCGCCAGCAGCATGTCATTCAAGCGCTTCACAAACGCCGCCGGATCGGTCAGGTTGCCGCCTTCAGCCAGCAAGGCCTGATCGAACAGGATATGCGACCAGTCGCCAAAGCGGCTGCCGGCGGCGTCTTCGTATTACAAACGCTGCACCAGCGGGTGGTCCGGGTTGATTTCCAGGATGGGCTTGGACTCGGGTGCGTTCTGGCCGGCCGCCTTGAGCATGCGCAGCAGGTTGCCCGACAGTTCGTTTTCGTCCGCCACCAGGCAGGCCGGCGAATCGGTCAGACGGAACGTCACGCGCACGTCCTTGGCCTTGTCGCCCAGTGCCGATTTCATGTGGTCGACCAGTTCCTTGTACGACGATTCGGTTTCTTCGTGCTGCTTTTTCTCCGCTTCGTCTTCCAGGCCGCCCAGGTCCAGGTCGCCCTTGGCCACCGACACCAGTTCCTTGCCTTCGAATTCGGACAGGAATGACAGCATCCACTCGTCGACCCGGTCGGTCATCAACAGCACTTCCACGCCTTTTTTGCGGAAGATTTCCAGGTGCGGGCTGTTTTTCGCCGCCAGGTAGCTCTCGCCGGTGACGTAGTAAATCTTGTCTTGGCCTTCCTTCATGCGGCCGACGTAGTCGCCCAGCGAGGTGGTCTGTTCAGCGCTGTCGCTGGTCGACGAGGCAAAGCGCAGCAGCTTGGCGATGCGCTCCTTGTTGCCGGCATCCTCGCCGATGCCTTCTTTCAGCACCTGGCCGAACTCCTTCCAGAAGGTGGCGTACTTGTCCTTCTTTTCCTGTTCGTCGGCGTTGGCCAGCTCTTCGAGCATGCCCAGCACGCGCTTGGTCGAACCCTCGCGGATCACTTTGACATCGCGCGACTCCTGCAGGATTTCGCGCGAAACGTTCAGCGGCAGGTCGTTCGAATCGATCACACCCTTGATGAAGCGCAGGTAAGCGGGCATCAGCTGCTCGGCGTCGTCCATGATGAACACGCGCTTGACGTACAGCTTGATGCCGCCGCGCTTGCTGCGGTCCCACAGGTCGAACGGCGCGTGGGCCGGCACGTACAGCAGCTGGGTGTACTCGCTGCGCCCTTCCACCCGGTTGTGGGTGTAGGTCAGCGGGCTCTGGAAGTCGTGCGAGACGTGCTTGTAGAACTCCTCGTACATCTCCGGCGTGACTTCGCTGCGATTGCGCGCCCACAGCGCGCTGGCCTGGTTGACGGTCTCGTACTCGGTGGTGAGGACGGTTTCGCCCTTCTCTTCGTTCCACTCGTCCTTCAACATCTGGATCGGCAGCGAGATGTGGTCGGAGTACTTGCGGATGATTTGCTTGAGCTTCCAGCCCGATAACAGTTCTTCCTCGCCGGCGCGCAGGTGCAGGATGACGTCGGTGCCGCGGTTCGGCTTGTCGATCGACTCGACCGAATAATCGCCCTCGCCGCGCGATTCCCAGCGCACGCCTTCGGAGGCGAACTCGCCGGCGCGGCGGGTGTTGACGATGATGCGGTCGGCAACGATGAAGCCCGAATAGAAGCCGACGCCGAACTGGCCGATCAGGGCCGCGTCGGCCTGCTGGTCGCCCGACAGCTTGCCGAAAAACTCCTTGGTGCCCGATTTGGCGATGGTGCCCAGGTGCGCGATGACTTCATCGCGGTTCATGCCGATGCCGTTGTCGGATACGGTGATGGTCTTGGCATCCTTGTCGAAGCTGACGGTGATTTTCAGCTCGTGGTCGTTGCCGTACAGGGCGTCGTTGTTGATCGCTTCGAAACGCAGCTTGTCGGCGGCGTCGGAAGCATTCGAAATCAATTCGCGCAGGAAAATTTCCTTGTTCGAGTACAAGGAGTGAATCATCAATTGCAGGAGTTGCTTGACTTCGGCCTGGAATCCAAGGGTTTCTTTTTCGGCGACTGCCATATTATGTCCTCGCGAGGTGGTTGAATGAATAGACGCGATGTGGGGTTATAAACCAGCGTTTCAAGACCCACGGCAATTAAAAACCGTGGCAAACCCGGCAATCCCCGGCGGTCGCGCAGGTACAATATGAGCTTTCTCACCGTCGCCTTCAGGATTGCCATGACCGTCTACCAGAAACTCGAAGAACTGAACATCACCCTGAAGGCGCCGGCCGCTCCGGCCGCCGCCTACGTCATGTACGTCCAGACCGGCAATCTGATTTTCATCTCCGGCCACATCGCCAAGAACGCCGACGGCAGCCCCAACGTGGGCCAGCTGGGAAAGAACAAGACCACCGCCGAGGGACAAGCGGCCGCCCGCGCCATCGCCATCGACTTGATCGGCACCCTGCAGGAAGCCTGCGGCGGCGATCTGACCCGTGTAAAACGCGTTGTTAAACTAATGAGCCTGGTTAACTCCACGCCGGATTTTACCGAGCAGCACCTGGTCACCAATGGCGCCTCCGAGCTGATTGGCAAGGTTTTTGGCGACGCCGGCAAGCACGCCCGTTCCGCCTTTGGCGTGGCGCAAGTCCCGCTCGGAGCCTGCGTGGAAATCGAGATGATCGTCGAAGTCGCGTAGGCGCTTCTTAGATACGGCATTCCCGGCGGGGCTTATCCGGCGCCGCCGTTCATGGGCGGCCTTACCCGGCAGCTCCAACCTGTCCGCCTACCCTGCGGCGTTATCAGAGACCAGCATGAAACTAACAAACCTGAATCCCATCGAGTGGCACTTTTCCGAGCGCGCTGCAGGCATGCAGAGCTCCTTCATCCGTGAAATTTTAAAGGTCACCCAGCGGCCCGAGATCATCTCCTTTGCCGGCGGTTTGCCGTCCGCGGCCACCTTCCCGGTCGAGGAAATGAAAGCCTCGTTCGACCGCGTGCTGAGCAACAGCGGCAAGTCGGCCCTGCAGTACGGTCCGACCGACGGTTTCCCGCCGCTGCGCCAATGGATCGCCAATTCGCTGTCGACCGCCGATTGCACGATTCAACCCGAACAGGTGTTGATGACGTCCGGCTCGCAACAGGCGCTCGACCTGCTGGGCAAGGTGCTGATCGACGAAGGGAGCCGGGTGCTGGTCGAAACCCCCAGCTACCTGGGCGCCCTGCAGGCGTTTTCCGTCTACCGCCCCGAGTTCGCCTCGGTCGACACCGACGACGACGGTCTGGTGCCTTCGTCGATCGACGCCGTCGCCGAGGGCGCGCGCCTGCTCTACGCGCTGCCCAATTTCCAGAACCCGACCGGCCGCAGCTTGTCGGTGGCGCGCCGCCAGGAGCTGGTCGAGACCTGCGCCCGCCACAACCTGCCGCTGATCGAGGACGATCCGTACGGCGCCCTCAGCTACAACGGCGAACCGTTCCCGAAACTGCTGAACATGAATCCGGGCGGCGTCATTTACTTGGGT
>JAQGNM010000341.1 GCA_028291845.1 Massilia sp.
ACCGAGTTGCTACGGAGGCTGAATGCGTACATTTGTGAGTACTGCTGGGACGAGGAGGGGCCGTTCGAGGTTCATCACGTACGGAAAATGAAGGACATTGCCGAAGGGAAGAGTATGTGGCAAAGGCTGATGATTGCCCGACAACGGAAGACGATGGTGTTATGTCTGCCCTGTCACCACCGGCTCCACCAAGGTACCCTCCCGGACAACCGGTTCTGGAAAGATGTTGAAACTGTTGATGGAGAGCCGGATGCGTAGAAATGCGCAAGTCCGGTTCGGAGGGAGGGTAACGGGCGGCTCGTGAGCGCCACGTACCCTACCCTACAACAGAAAATACTTCTTTTTTGTTGATTGAGAGCCCGTTCCTCGAGAGAAGAGCGGGTTTTTTCTTTCCCTACGCATTTTTTTGTGCTTATCTTGCTAGGGAACTGAACTAATTCTTTGTGAAAATGGTGAGTGGATGCCCAGGTACGTCGAGCTGAGGACCTGGATGTTGGGATTGACGAAGAGCGGCATCACCTTTCGTTTCTCCCTGAGCAAGCGAAGCGAGAAGATGAAACATCGTGAAGGTACAGGCGTGCGAACGCACTCCAATCTTCATCGTCGAACCAAATTGCTCCTTACGGCAACGTTCTTATCCATTGCATTTATTCGTTATCGGAATCTTCTAACCCTTCCTAGGAAACTCACGCGGTGAAGTTCAGACTCAACTGGTTTATACCGTTTGCTGGGCGACTTCGCGCCCCCTTCCTCGTCGCTGGTTTGCTCCTGTTTCCGTTGTGTTTGGTTCTTCCTGCATACCATGCCTATGAGGATACTCCAGGGTTAATGGCGTTCCTCTTAGGGCCGATGGGCCTGTTCGACGGACATTTCTCTTGGTTTGCGAACCCGGTTTTAGCCGCTGCCTGGATCATGTACTGGAAGAAGAAGTACGCACCCGCGGTCACAGCCGCAGTATTCGCGATGCTGCTTGCAGGAACATTCCTATTTGCAGACACCATTGTTGTCGGGAGCTCGGGCAACTACCCGTACAAGGTTTTATCAGGATACTATTTATGGCTTGGGAGCATTGCTTACACGGCGGTGGCGGCGGCTTTGGGTGTCGTCTTCGGGGAAAAGAGCGAAAGCGAAGGGGCCGGCATTGACAGTGCGGGATTGCGAGCACAGCGGTATGCAATCGGGGTGGTCTTGTTTGCCCTGCCTGCTGTTCTTGCGGTAGCCCCGCTCGTTTCCAAAAGCAACAGAACCGACGAGGCGTTTGCGCGACTCTGCGCCACGGCAGGAGAGAAAATCGCTGGGGTGCCTGGCGATGTCGAAGCTCTCTATTTCGAACAGCTTGGCGGCTTGAGCTTTGGAGACATAAAGGATGGCAAATACCGCTGGATGTCGTGGGGTCGCACGGCAGAAACTTTGGTTAACAACCAGTTCCTCCGCTTTTCTGAATACCCTTCCGAGAACGCAAAGTCGTATCGACGCTATGACGCCGTCGCGAAAACGCAGGCGGCCGACAGGCTTCGTTCAGCATACGGCGTCTTTGTGTCAAAAGTGAACGCTACAGCGGAGGAACAGCTTGGTATCGAAGGTTTCGAAACAACTGTAAAGCGGCTCGCGACTGGAGAGCAGGTTGCGAGCAAACGCTTTTTTTATCACATCAGAACTTCTCGTATCTGCGGCTATCAGAACGGTGATCTAGTCAGTGACACCGACTTTCTTATCAGGGCCCTTCACTTGAAAAGGAAATTTCAATCATCCAAGTCCCAGTCGCTGCAGTCGCCGCTTGAAGGCGTGCCGCGATATCCCTAAACGCTCGGCGGCCTGCCCCTTGTGCCCACCGGCGTCGCGCAGTGCCGCCAGCATCATCTCCCTTTCGGTGCTCGCAAGTGCATCCTCGATGTTTGCAGATTCTCGGGCGGGCATCGCCGCAATAACCGATACCGTCGGCACATGCGCATCCGATAGTTCGCGCGGCAGAGCGTTAAGATTGATTTCGCTGCCGGGATAAAGAATCGTCAGCCGTTCAAACAGGTTCTTCAATTCGCGCACGTTGCCTGGCCAACGGTATTGCATGAGGGCCTGCCTCGCTTCTTCCGATAAGGTGATGGGCTTTGACCGCTCTTCACGTGCAAACACCTGTGAAAAATGCCGGATCAGCGCGGGCAGGTCGGAGATGCGTTCGCGCAGCGGCGGAATGTTGAGCTGGATGACATTGAGGCGGAAATAAAGATCTTCTCGAAAGGTGCCGGCGCGGGCAGCATTGGCAAGGTCGCGGTTGGTCGCTGCAACGATGCGCACGTCCGAGGTCAGCGTGCGCCCGCTGCCGATAGGGCGGTATTGGCCATTCTCAAGAAAATGCAGCAGCTTGGCCTGCAAGGGGAACGGCAGTTCGCCGATTTCGTCCAGAAACAGTGTTCCCTTGTCGGCCAGCGCCACCAGGCCGACGCGACGCTGATGCGCGCCGGTATAAGCACCTTTCTCGGCACCGAAGAGTTCTGCCTCGATCAGTTGTTCCGGCAATGACGCGCAGTTGATTTCGATGAAGGGCCCGGATGCGCGCGTGCTGGCCGAATGAATAGTGCGCGCGACGAGTGCCTTGCCGGTGCCGGATTCGCCCAGCACGAGTATGCGCGTTGCCGCGCTTGCGGCAACGCGTTCGATCGTGTCGATGAGCTCGCGCATCGCCAGGCTGTTACCGAGCATGCCGGACTCCTGTATCGCCGCGCCGCGATGAAATTCCAGTTCGACGACCATCTGCCGGCGCTCCAGCGTCGCGTTGATCGTCATCGACAAGTCGTCGAGATCGAACGGCTTGGTGATGTAATCGGCAGCGCCGAGCTTCACCGCTTTGACGGCGGAGCGGGTATCGCCATGCGCGGAGATCATGATGACCTGGGTCTCCGCTTGCCGCGCTTTCAGCGTTTCCAACACGTCGAGGCCGGACATATCCGGCAACTTCAGGTCGAGAAGAATCAGGTCAGGCTGATGCCGGGCTGCCGCCGTCAAGCCTTCGGCGGCTGTGCCGGCACCATGGACCAAATGACCTTCGTCTTCCAGTGCGAAGGTGAGTGAGCGTACCAGATTGGTCTCGTCGTCTATGATCAGGATGCTAGCCATCGATGTTCTCGTAGAGGGGGAAGTTGATGCGAACGGTGGTCCCGCTGCCCGGCGTGCTGCGAATATCAAGACGGCCACCGTTCATCTCCGTCAGCTGGCGGGAAATGGACAGTCCCAGGCCCATGCCCTTGGTTTTGGTGCTGTAGAACGGGTCGGTAACGCGGGGCAGGTCGGCGGCGGCAATGCCATGGCCGGTGTCGCTCACTTCCAGTTCAGCCATGGGATGCCTGCGCGACGCGCGCAGTACGACCGCACCGCCTGCTTCGCAGGACTGGATGGAATTGAGGCCAAGATTGAGCAGTATCTGCACCACCTGATCCGGGTCAGTGTGCAACACAAGATCGGAATCGCCCTGCGCCGACAGCGCAACGGAACGTGCATTGGCTTCTGGCTTGAGCAACTGGACGACGCGACGGAACACTTCGCGCACCGACACTGCTTCGGGCAGCGCTGGCCGTGGCCGGCCGAAGTCCAGCAACTGGCTGACGACGCGTGCAAGGCGGTCGATTTCGTGTTCCATATCGTCCAGCAATTGAAGCCGCCGTGCTTCCTTCTCGCGTCGTGCGAGCGCCTGCACACTGGTTTTGACCGCAGCCAGCGGATTGCGTACTTCATGCGCGATCACGGTGGCAAATTCACCGAGCACAGCCAGTTTTTCCATGCGGACGATCTTCGCCAGATGCGCCTCCAGGCTGGTTGCCATGGCATCGAAGGCACGCGAGACGGTCGCGAACTCGTCCTGACCCGGATCGGCGATCCGGTAGGCCAGCCTGCCGGTGGAAAACGCCTGTGCACCTGCCAGCAGTTGCCCAACACGCTGGCGTAGCTTGACCGACATGCGATAGAACAGGAGCACGATCAGGGCGGCGCCTACCATGACGGCGATCAGCAGTGCGCGGCGCATGCGATCAAAAGGAATTTCCACTTTGGATGGATTAAGCTGCAGCATCACCTGCCAGCCGGGGAATATTTCCGGACCGGTTATCAGCTTGCCGGATGGCCGAACTGTGTGTCCGACGCTGTCGAAGTAACCCGCTGGCGTTTTCAGGAGCGGCTGTACCGTGCCTTCGGTCGTATCGCCACCCATCAGCTCCGTCAGGGAAGCCAGGCGCACGTGGAGGGCGACATGCCCTGCAGAACCGCGTCCGGAGTGCGCCTCGCGCAAGGGATAACGCAGCAACAGCCAGCCCGATTCCCCATCCTGCGGCGCAGCGGGGCCGATCAGTTCCATGTCCCCGGAATTAGTACGGGGCAGGCCGTCCATGTGAAAGGCTGTGTCGCTCCAGTAAGGCGGGCCGGAAGCCGCTTGTCCGGGAATGACTTTCTGGAGCGTTTCGTCTTCGGAAAAAAACAGGATGCCAAACAAATCGGGCAGATCCGATTCGACTTGCAGAAGCGCATCCACCTGTTGCGAGGCCAAGCCTGTGCTCGCACTGATGAATTGGTACGTGCCGGGGAAATTGGCGAGGGTTTCAGCCTGGTAGCGTCGCGCATCCAGGAACGACGACAGGCGGCTGGCCGTCGCCGTGAGCTGTGCTGACAGTTTTTCCTCCATGACTGTCTGAAACGCCGACTCGGAAAACCTGTCGTACAACAGGCCG
>JAQGNM010000192.1 GCA_028291845.1 Massilia sp.
TGGCGTGCGCCTTGGCGATCTCTGTTTCCAGCGCAAAAACTTTCGCCGCACGCGCTTCGCTGTCGCTGTAGCCGGCCAGCTTGAGCATGGCGGCGATATGCTGCTGGTATTTGCTGCGCAAGTCCGCCATCTTGGCGTTGTCGGTCAGATAGTAGGCGCGGTCCGGCATGCCCAGGCCGCCTTGCAGCAAATATGGCATGTTGCGCGAGGGATCGCTCAAGCCTTGCGCCACCCACAAGCCGAACACGTTTTCCGTGAAAAAGTTCGTGTTGTTAAGCGGATCGACATCGGCGCGCAGCGAGGCGCCCAGCGCGCGGGTCAACTCGGCTTTGTCCTTGATCGCATCGATTTTCGCCAGCAGCGGTTTCAAGGGGGCGGCGCCTTTCGCTTCGATGGCGGCTTCGTCCATGAAAGTCTTGTAGAAGGCGGCTACTTTTTTCGCTTCCGGCGAAGCCTTGGGGTCGGCGTCGATGCTGTCGAACATCTTGACGATGCGCTGGTTGGTGTCTTCGGCGATCGAGGCGAACGCGCCCCAGCTGCTGCGGTCGGCCGGGATCTCGGTCTTGGCAAGCCAGTCGCGATTGGCGTAAGTGAAAAAATCATCGCCCGGCAGCATGCTCATATTGGCGGGCTTGGCCGCTGCGGCGGGCGGCGCGGCCGGCGCGGTCTGCGCTGACGATGGCGCAAAAGCGAAAGCAGCGCTGCACAGGGCGAGCGTGACTGCGGTCTTGATCGGGGTCCAGCTGGCGTTCATGTTGTCCCTATTTATATGGCGATGTGTAATGGTCGATGTGTGCTTATTGTAATGCGGCGCGCACTTGCGGCAGCAGGCGCGCCTTCTGCGCGGCGCGGATGCGCACGCCGTTGCCGACCCGTTGCGCTTCCGGCAAAGCGTCATCGCCGAACTGTTGCTTGACGTACGCTTCCATGCGCTCGGCATCAGCCGGGTCGGTCGAGCTGGCGACGATGCCGGCAAAAGCGCGGTTGCGCCCGACCGCGTCCTGGTCCTTCATCAGGGAGTCGCGGTTGGCGACGGCGAATTGCCAGGCCTGATCGATGTGCTCGTTGCCGGCCACCGCCGGTACGATGGTGGTGGTCGTTTGCGGCGGCAAGGTGGACGACAGCGCCAGCGCCAGCACGCGCGCCGACTGCGCCGGATCGTTTACGCGCACCAGGGCGCGGATCAGGCGGTTGCGTTCCTCGTTGCTTTCGGTGCCCTGGGCGCGGGCGATCAAGGTGTCGACCGTGGCGGCGTCGGCGTTGCGGCCGGCGGCGTTGAGGACGAAGTCGATCATCGATGGACTGACGCTCGATGGCTGTTTCAGGTAACGCTCGAAGCGCGTTTTTGCTTGCGCAATCACCTCCGCGTCACCGGCGCGCGCCAGGGTCGCCGCCATTTGCGCGCGCAACTGGCGCTCGTCGACCGGTTCGCCATTTTTCTCTTCCCAACCGAGGCTGTCGAACTTGGGCCGCACCAGCGCGACGGTGAATTTGCGGATACGCTCGCGCTCGGGCGTGCCGGCGGCCAGCGCATCGAGGGTGGCCAGGTTGCCCAGGATCGAGCTCCACACGGCGCCGCGGTTTTCCTTGTCGTACTTGCCGATCAGTTTGAGATACGCCGCCAGCGGCATGCGGTCAGCCATCACCATGCCCCAGGCGTCCGCTTGCAGTTTCAAGCGGGTGGCGTCCGGCAATTTGGCCACCTGCCCTGCCAGCGCGTCGAACGATGCCTGGTCGTACTGCACGCGGAAAAAACCGACCGAGGCGGGATCGACCACCAGTACGCCGTCGCAGCTTTGCGTCACCGTCGCGCTCGGGCCGCTGAGCAAGGTGTAATTTGATTTGCCATCGACCTTGCCGACCTGGACCGGCACGTTCCACAGGCGCTTTTCCGCGGCCGGCTCGTCCAGGCGGAATTGTTCCTGGCTCAGGGTCACTTCGCGCTTGCCGTCCTTGCAGACCTGGCTGACTTTAATGACCGGAAAACCCGGCTGCGTGGTCCAGTCCGACGCCAGCTTTTCCACCGGTTTACCGGAGGCGGCCTCGAGCGCGGCCCACAGGTCGGCGCTGGTGGTATTCGAATACTTGTGCTTGGCCATGTAGGCGCGGATGCCCTTGCGGAATGGCTCCTCGCCCAGGTAGGCTTCGAGCATGCGCAGGAAGGCTTCGCCCTTGCCGTAGGTGATCGCATCGAAGGCGTTGGCGGCCTGCGCTTCGGTCGCCACCGGGGTCTGGATCGGGTGCGTGCTTTTACGGGCATCGAGATTGAGCACGCCTTCGCGCTCGACCTGGCCGTCCAGGTAGGGCCGCCACTCCGGATGAAAATGGTTGGTGGCCTTGGCCGCCATCCACGAGGCAAAGCCTTCGTTGAGCCACAGGTTGTCCCACCAGGCCATGGTCACCAGGTTGCCGAACCACTGGTGCGCCACTTCGTGGGCGTTGACGTTGAAGGTGCCCTTCTTCACGTGCTCGGGACTGGTCGCAGGGTCGTACAGCAGCGCCGCCTCGTTGTAGACGATGCCGCCCCAGTTTTCCATGGCGCCGTTGAAACCACCGGGGATGGCAATCTGGTCGAGCTTGGCAAGCGGATACGGCACGCCGAAATAATTATTGTAGTAGTGCAGAACATCCTTGGTCACCGCCATCGGGTAGGCGGCCGAAGCCAGCTTGCCGGCGGTGGTGACGATGCCCAGATCGACGCCATCCTGCCTGGCCGACAGGCGCTCGAGTTCGCCCGCCACCAGCACCACCAGGTAGCTCGGCATTTTCGGCGTGACGCCGAACCAGGTACGCTGCAGGCCCGATTCGAGCTTTTCCTGCTTTTCGACGGGCGTGTTCGAGTATGCCTTGAAGTTGGCCGGCAGATCGACCG
>JAQGNM010000225.1 GCA_028291845.1 Massilia sp.
TGCTGCTGAGGATCCGGGCGGCTATTAGTAGGGGGACTGGCACCGGAGGGTGCCTGTCCCATGCATGCAAATCACACGGGCGGTCGGGCCGATCGTGCTTAACTGAACGGCATTACCGGCTTCGCCGGACGATTTTAGGGGCGGCGCAACTCCGAGTCCGTTCGACTTCGCCTCGCGGGCATGCCTTGTCGGTGTGCTTCTACGCACTTCGCTTTACGAGGCGAAGCGTGCGTCGAATCGGGGTTGCGTTCCCTCTAAAATCATCCGGCTCTGCCGGTGATTTTTGTCTGACCGTCAGTGCGCTTCTAAGCCGGTTTCCCTTAGGGGTTCATATCAAGCCAAACAAAAGTAGGTTTTCACTTTTGTTTGATCTCTTAAAGCGTGAACGAACTTTGAAGCCTGACGTGGCGTCAGGGTCAAGCATGTTCGAGCACGTCGCCAGTTGTGTCTTATCTGCCCGAACAGCGGCAGTATTTTACTTTTGTACGGACCATGACGGGTATCATGGCGACACTTCCGGCCCCAGCTGGCGCTCGCGCGGCGCCTCGGGCCGGCCAACTGTAAAGCAGGAGCGTGTGTGAGGCAGAGCGGGAACGACAGGCAGCAAGCCATCCTGGCGACATCGATCGTGGTCGTTTCCGGCGCCCTTCTGGCGACGACGCTGGCCTTGTCGCGGGCCGACACCATGGCTGCCGAGACGACGCTGACCCGCTCGATCGTGGCGGTGGTGGCCGAACAGAGCGCGCGCACCATCCAGAACGTCGACCAGAAATTGCAATTCATTGGCGCCCAGCTGAGCCAGCGCCACCAGCAAGGCACGCTGGGCGAGCGTTCCATCGACAGCTTGCTGCGCGCCCACCTGGCGGGGCTGCCGTTCGTGCGGGCGCTGTGGGTACTCGATCCGGCCGGCCGTATCATCGCCGACACCGACGCCGATCATCTCGGATACGACCACAGCAACCGCGATTATTTTGCCGTGCTGCGCCGCCAGCCCGGTACCGGCTTCTATCTTGGCGCGCCCGTCAAGAGCGCCAGCAGCGGCACCTGGCTGATCAACGCGGCCAGCCCGGTGCGCGACGCCGACGGTGTGCTGGTCGGGGTGGTGGTGGCCGCGCTCGAGCCGCCCTATTTCGAAAAGCTGTGGGGCGCCATCGACTTCGGCGCCGCCGGCCAGATCGATCTGTACCGCGCCGACGGCATCCTGATGGCCTCGTCGAGGCGCGGAAATCCCCTGATCGGCCAGCGCCAGCGCGACCGCACCGTCGAACTGGCGCTGGCGCGCGGCGCCGCCAGCACCAGCTATGGCAGCGACGCGCTGATCGTCTCTCAACCGCTCGGCATGTACCCGCAGATGACGCTTGCCGCGCGCCGTTCGCTGGCCGAACTGCTGCAGCAATGGCAGCGCTTTGCCTTGATCCTGAGCGCCGCCTGGCTAATGCTGTCGCTGATGGTGGCGGCGTTGTTCGTCATGCGGCGCCGCTCGTCAACCCGGCAGGTAGCCGCCATCGACGCCCTGCAAAGCTCCGAGCGCAAATTCGCCGCGGCGTTTCGCGCCAGTCCCGACGCCATCATGCTCACCCGCGCCGCCGACGGCGTGTTTATCGAAGTGAGCGAGTCGGTCAGCCGCATGACCGGCTACGCCAGGGAAGAGCTGATCGGCCGCTCCTCGCTGCAGCACGAGATGTGGGTCGAGGCGCACGCGCGCCAGCGCTTCCTCGGCCAGATGCGCGCGCACGGGCGCGTGGCCAACATGGAAGCGCGCTTTCGGATGCGCTCGGGCGAGCAGCGCATCGGCGAGGTGTCGGGCGAACTGATCGATCTGGACGGCCAGCCGCATATTCTCGGCATCATCCGCGACGTCACCGAGCACCGCTCGCGTGAGGAACTGATCTGGCGCCAGGCCAACTACGACAGCCTGACCGGCCTGCCGAACCGTCGCATGTTTGCCGACCGCCTGGGCGCCCGCATCGACGCTGCCCGCCTGCACGGCGCCCGCTTCGCCCTTTTGCTGATCGATCTGGACCAGTTCAAGGAAATCAACGACACGCTGGGCCACGAGAAAGGCGATGAACTGCTGGTGCAGGCGGCCGCGCGCATTGTCGACAGCGTGGTGGCCGGCGCCGCCGTGGCGCGCCTGGGCGGCGACGAATTTGCCATCGTCCTGCCCAATGCCGATGGCGCCGCCGACACCGGCGCCGCGCTCGAACGACTGATCGGCGCCCTGTCGGCCAGCTTCGCGCTGGGCCTGGACCGGGCATTCATCTCGGCCAGCATCGGCGTGGCCTACTATCCCGACGCCGGCGTCGAAGTGGCCGAACTGCTGCGCCATGCCGACCAGGCCATGTACGCCGCCAAGCGGGGCGGACGCAATCGCTACTGTTATTTTCACCAGAGCCTGCAGGACGCCGCCCTGCAGCGCGCGGTACTCACCAACGGCCTGCGCCACGCCCTGCCCGGCAAGCAGTTCGCCCTGCAGTACCAGCCGATCTTCGAGCTGGCCAGCGGCCGCCTGCACAAGGCCGAAGCGCTGGTGCGCTGGCATCCGCCGCAGCGGGCGATGGTCAGTCCGGCCGAATTCATCCCGCTGGCCGAGAGCAGCGGCCTGATTCTCGAGATCGGCGACTGGGTGTTCCGGCAGGCGGTGGCCGACGCCGCTCGCCTGCGCCAGGCCGCGGTCGGCGCCGGCGGCAGCGGCATCGACATCAGCGTCAACGTCTCGCCCGTGCAGTTTTTCAACGACGCCGACCTGACCGCGCGCTGGCTGGGCCACCTGGCCGAGGCTGGCATGCCGGCTGCGGCCATCACCCTGGAGATCACCGAAGGGCTGCTGCTCGACCTGACCGACGCCGTGCGCGCCAAGCTGCACGCCTTTTCCAGCGCCGGCGTGCAGATCGCCCTGGACGACTTCGGCACCGGCTACTCGTCGCTGGCCTACCTGCGCAAGTTCGACATCGACTACCTGAAAATCGACCGTGCCTTCGTCGGCAATATCGACCGCGACCCCGAAGACCTGGCCCTGTGCGAAGCCATCGTGGCGATGGCGCACCGGCTGGGTTTGAAGGTGGTGGTCGAGGGGATCGAGACGCAGGCGCAACTGGCGCTGATGCGGGCCGCCGGCTGCGATTATGCGCAAGGGTACTACCTGGGACGGCCGGGCGGGATCGAGGAACTGGAAGCGATGGTGCGGGCGGGGCCGCGGATCCTTAGTTAGCGCAGTAAACACCGGGGACAGGCCCGCAGGGCCAGTCCCCGGCCTTGCTTACGTCCCCGTTTTTGCGTCTTTCGCCGCCTTGCCCGCTTCGGTGGTGGCGCCCGGCGAGCTGTGATCGTTCGCTTCGCCCGTGACCGGCGTCTTCGCCTTGGTGGTCCTGGTCTTCGGCGCCTTCACCTTGCCGGCAGGCCGGGCAGCGGCATTCGGCGAGGTCGGGTCGTTGGCTTCGCCCACCATCGGCGGCACCACGCCAGGATTGACGTTACCGGTGGCGTTTTTCACTTTCGGCGTGCCGGTGCTGGCGGCATTGGCCGAGGTGTGGTCGTTGGCTTCGCCGACCGGGGTCGGTTTGGTTTGCGCCTGGGCGCCCGCCATGGTGGCGGCGGCGATGGCGATCAAGGCCTGGGCGAGAATGGATGTACGCATGGGAAATCTCCTGAAATGTGAGAGGGTCGGATGACCGCAAATTTTGCTCTGCGTCCAGTGTAACGATGACAACACAAAGCGCGCGCGCGATTGGCGCGAGCGGGGTAAAAGCGGTCAAAAGCGGCTCCACGGGGCCTCGCCCGCTTGGTACAATAGATTCCCGTTTCTTCAACGTTTCTTTAAACAAGTCCAGCGCGCGCCATGAATCAACTCGAACAGCTCAAGCAATTCACCACCGTCGTTGCCGACACCGGCGATTTTCAGTCGATCAAGGCCTACACGCCGCGCGATGCCACCACCAATCCTTCGCTGATCCTCAAGGCGGTGCAAAAGCCGGAATACCGGCCGCTGCTCGAGCAGGCCGTGCGCGACCATCCTTCGCTGTCGACCATCGAGGTCATCGACCACCTGCTGGTGGCCTTCGGCGTTGAAATCCTCAAGCTGGTGCCGGGCCGCGTATCGACCGAGATCGACGCCCGCCTGTCCTTCGACACCGAAGCGAACGTCGCCAAGGGCCGCGAGCTGATCGCCCTGTACGAAGCGGCCGGCTACGGGCGCGAGCGCGTGTTGATCAAGATCGCCTCGACCTGGGAAGGCATCCGCGCCGCTGAAATCCTCGAGCGCGAAGGCATCCACTGCAATCTCACCTTGCTGTTCGCCCTGCCCCAGGCGATCGCCTGCGCCGAAGCGAAAGTGCAGCTCATTTCGCCATTCGTCGGCCGCATCTACGACTGGTACAAAAAATCGACCGGCATCGAATACACCGGCGCCGAGGATCCGGGCGTGCAGTCGGTCAAGCGCATTTATGAGTACTACCGCAAGTTCGGCTATCAGACCGAAGTGATGGGCGCCAGTTTCAGGAACACCTCGCAAATCCTCGAACTTGCCGGCTGCGACCTGCTGACCATCGCCCCGGACCTGTTGCAGAAACTGGCCGACAGCGAGGCGCCGGTCGAGCGCAAGCTGGGCGGCAACGCCCCGTCGGCGAAAATCGACAAAGTGTCGATCGACGAAAAAACCTTCAGGTTCATGATGAACGAGGACGCCATGGCCACCGAGAAACTGGCCGAGGGGATCCGGGCGTTTTGCGCGGACTCGGGCAAGCTGAAGCAGATGATTGCCGCCCTGCGTTAAGACAGCGGCGTTAACACCGGGGACAGGCTGGGCCGCATTCGGACGCAGGGCGGGTCCCCGTCTTCGGTTACGCGCGTAAACACGCCAAATGCGTATCGACAATCTCGCTACCCAGTTTGACCAGGTCGAAGGCCTGCTGATCGAGCAGCCACGCTCTCAATAAACCGTCGAGAATCGCCCACAGACCCAGCGCCACCGCTTGCGGGTCGACCCCCGGTTTTACTTGCCCGACCGCAATTCCGTCGCGGATCGCCGCCTCCGTGCGCGCCATCCACAATTCCTGGTTTTGCTTGCGGCGCTCGCGCACCGTGT
>JAQGNM010000284.1 GCA_028291845.1 Massilia sp.
AGGATTTCGGCTTGCCGATGATCGCCAGCCGCAATCTGAAAGTGGCCGATGCGGCCGAGTCGCGCCTGAAAATGATGGAAGCGCTCGATGGCGTCGCCGGTCCCGCCTTCGACATCGTCGCCTTGAACGCCGGCACCGCCCTGTATGCGGCGGGGGTCGCCAGTTCGATCGAAGACGGTTTATCCAAAGCCCGCGCCGCCATCGAATCGGGCGCCGCGCGCGCCAAGCTGGCGCAATTCGTCGAAGTGACGCAGCGACTCGGCCGACGCTAGGGGGCGCCATGTTCGGCATCCACGACCTCGGCCTGTTTATCGTCTCCGGCCTGCTGTTGAACCTGATGCCCGGCCCCGATTCACTGCTGATCATGACGCGCAGCGCCTCGCAAGGGGCGCGCGCCGGCTGCGTGGCGGCGCTCGGTATCGGCGCCGGCGTGTTTGTCCACGTGTTCGCCGCGGCGCTCGGCATGTCGGCGGTACTGCAAACTTCCAGCCTGGCCTTCAGCGTGGTCAAGTATATCGGCGCCGCCTACATCCTCTACCTGGCCTACGGTCTGCTAAAGAAGAAAGCCGCCGGGGCAGAAACAATGCTGGTCAAGGCGCCGCCGATGCCCTTGCATAAAGTATTCGGCCAGGGCTTTTTGACCAATGTGCTCAATCCGAAGGTGGCGCTGTTTTTCCTCGCATTCGTGCCGCAATTCATCGACGCCGCCACTCCCAACAAGGCGCTGGCTTTCGTGATACTGGGCTGCATATTCAATATCAACGGCATGTTGTGGTGCTTCAGCCTGGCCTGGTTCACCGCCCGCGCCAGCGCCATGCTCAAACTCGATCGCCGCGTCGTGACCTGGCTCAATCGCGCCACCGGTTGCGTCTTTGTCTGGCTTGGCGTCAAGCTGGCCCTTACCAAAAATACTTGAGCACTCAACAATGTCCGATATCCTGAATAAAATCCTGGCCGTCAAGGCTGACGAAGTGGCCGCCGCCCGCAAGTACCGCAGCCTGGAAAGTTTAAGAAGCGAGGTCGAGCGCGATGCCGGCTTGCGCGCGGACCTGCGCGGTTTCGAGGCCAGCTTGCGCACCACCATTGCCGGCGGGCGCGCCGCGGTGATCGCCGAAGTCAAGAAGGCGTCGCCGTCGAAAGGCGTGCTGCGCGCCGATTTCCAGCCGGCGGCAATCGCCGAAAGCTACGCCCGTCATGGCGCGGCCTGCCTGTCGGTACTGACCGATAAAAATTTTTTCCAGGGTTCAGCCGATTATCTACAACAGGCGCGCGCCGCCTGCGAGCTGCCGGTGCTGCGTAAGGATTTCATGGTCGACATGTACCAGGTCTACGAGGCGCGCGCGATGGGCGCCGATGCGATCCTGTTGATCGTCGCCGCCCTCGATCACGGCTTGATGCATGAATTGGAAGCGTGTGCGATGGAACTCGGCATGGATGTTCTGGTCGAAGTTCATGATGACGCCGAATTGGCGGCCGCGCTCCGCTTGCGCACCCCGCTGCTCGGCGTCAACAACCGCAACCTGCGAACCTTCGAGGTCTCGCTGACCAACACGCTCGATCTGTTGCCAAATATCGGCAGCGACAAGCTGGTGGTCACCGAGTCGGGCATCATGGGTGCGGCCGATGTCCGGCGCATGCGCGATGCGAATGTGCATGCATTTCTGGTCGGCGAGGCCTTCATGCGCGCGCCCGATCCTGGTGTGGAACTGGCGAGATTATTCGACGAATCATGAATATCCATCGTGGTACCACGGCTACCTCGGTAGTCGTCACCGGCATGCTGTTCGGCGTGCTGGCAGCATGCGGGCATGCTCCCCGTCTGGCGCCGCCAGACCTTACAAGCAAGGACGCGGGCAGCGCCGATGCGACGCTGGCCCAGGCCCGCGGCACCGGCGGCGCCGGCTACCAGGCCGATGACGGCGCGGCGCCGCTGCCCGTGCAGCGCAGCGCCTTCGCCAACGTCGACAGCTACAAGCTCGATGCTGCCGCGCATGTCATGCACTACAACACGGCGCACACCTTCAGCGGCGCCCTGCCACCGATGCTGCCCGCCGTCGTGGTGCTGCGCATCACCGTCGATCAGACCGGCAAACTGACCAACATCATCGTGCAGCGCTCGCGCGACGACGAGGCCTCGAAGGTGGCGGTGGCGTCGATGCGGCGGACGGCGTATCTGCCGATGCCATATAACCTGGCGCGCGGTCCGGGCCGGTCGCTGACGTTCATGGAAACGTTTTTGTTTAACCGCGATTACCGGTTTCAGTTGCGGACCTTGGCGCCGATCCAATAAATCAAACGAAAGTGAACCCTACTTTCGTTTGGGCTAGTCAGATGAAAATCACCGGCGGAGCCGGATGATTTTCTGTGGACGCAAACCCGATTCGGATCGACTGTACCTTCAAACGAAAGTGAACCCCTACTTTCGTTTGGCTAGTCAGATGAAAATCACCGGCGGAGCCGGATGATTTTCTATGGACGCAAACCCGATTCGGATCGGCTGTCGCCTCGGGGGCGTGCGGTGTGGCTGATCACGGGGCGCTCGGGCGCAGTGGCGCGCGGGCCTTCTTGGCCGGCTCGCTCACTTCGAGCGTGATGCCTGCCGCGCGGTCGCCCTGCAGCACCACCTTGAATTGCATCAACTCGTCGCGCCGGAATGCGTGCACTTCGACGGTTTGGCCGACCTGGTAGCGCGCTAATAGACCATCGAGCGCGGTCGGTGCGCCGCCGATTCTTACACCGTCGAGCGCCACCAGCACGT
>JAQGNM010000329.1 GCA_028291845.1 Massilia sp.
GTTGCAAAATTATAAGTATAATTGTAGCGGATACATGGCACGCACCGCTTCTTGTGTTGCTCGATAACAACTTTAGGTGTTTTCGTCGGCGTTTTAACCTTGCTGACGACGCATTTTGCTATTCTGATCGATCCATATCGGTCTGTCGCATCTTTCAACGGGTGTGTTCGCCCAAGCATTCTCATTATTTAACCTTCTCTAAAAATTTATGAAAATCACAATTATTGGCACAGGCTATGTCGGTCTCGTCTCAGGTGCCTGTTTCGCCGACGTCGGCAACACTGTGCTGTGCCTGGATGTCGATGCGCGCAAGATTGCCATGCTCAATGATGGCGGCATTCCGATTCACGAGCCGGGCCTGGATAAACTGGTCGCGCGCAACGCCGCTGCCGGCCGCCTGCTGTTTTCGACCAGCTACGACGAAGCCGTCGCCCATGCCGATTGCATTTTCCTCGCCGTGGGCACCCCGCCCGACGAAGACGGCAGCGCCGATCTGACCCACATCCTGTCGGCTGCCCGCAGCATCGGTCAGCGCATCAGCCGTCCGGTGGTGATCGTCGACAAGTCGACCGTGCCGGTCGGCACCGCCGACAAGGTGCGCGCCGCCATCCAGGAACAATTGACCGCCCGCGGCGCCGATATTTCCTTCTCGGTGGTCAGCAACCCCGAGTTTCTCAAGGAAGGCGCCGCCATCGAGGACTTCATGCGCCCGGACCGCATCGTGGTCGGCAGCAGCGACCCGCTCGGCACCAAGCTGATGCGCCAGCTGTACGCGCCGTTCAGCCGCAACCACGAAAAGCTGGTGGAGATGGACATCCGCAGCGCCGAGCTGACCAAGTATGCCGCCAACGCCATGCTGGCCACCCGCATCAGCTTCATGAACGAACTGGCGAACCTGGCCGAACTGCTGGGCGCCGACATCGAGGCGGTACGCCAGGGCATGGGCCTGGACCCGCGCATCGGCTCGAAATTCCTGTACGCCGGCATGGGTTACGGTGGTTCGTGCTTCCCGAAAGACGTCAAGGCGCTGATCAAGACCGCCGGCGATAACTCGCACCAGATGAAGATCCTGGAAGCGACCGAAAGCGTCAACGAAGCCCAGAAAAACGTCTTATATACCAAGCTGGTGCGTTACTTCGGCGGCGCCGCGGCGCTGGCCGGTAAAACCATCGCCGTGTGGGGCTTGTCGTTCAAGCCGAACACCGACGACATGCGCGAATCGCCATCGCTGGTGCTGATCGAAGCGCTGTTCGCCGCCGGCGCCCGGGTGCGCGCTTACGACCCGGTCGCCAGCACCGAAGCGTTGCGCGTGTTGAAGGCGCAGCATGGCGAAGGCCGTTGCAGCGAATTGCTGCACATTGCCGCGTCGGCCAACGACGCCACCGACGGTGCCGACGTGCTGATGTTGGTTACCGAGTGGAAAGAATTTCAATCGCCAGATTTTGGCCGCCTGGCCAAGGTGCTGCGCGACAAGGCGGTGTTCGACGGCCGCAACATCTACGATCCGGAAGCGGTGTCGGCGGCCGGCCTGTCGTATGAGGGCATCGGCCGCATCAGCAAGGGTGCCATGTGAGCGACACCAACAAGACGGTATTGGTCACTGGCGCGGCCGGCTTTGTCGGCAGCGCCGTCGCCGCCCGCCTGGCGACAATGGGCCACAAGGTGGTCGGCTGCGACAATTTCAACGATTACTACGACCCGCGTTTGAAACATGACCGGGTCGAAGCGATCCTGGCGCCGGCCGGCGTCGAGTGCCTGACGGTGGAACTGGCCGACAACGCCCAGGTGGTCGCCTTGTTCGACCAGGTGAAACCGGATTTGGTGGTGCACCTGGCCGCCCAGGCCGGCGTGCGTTACTCGCTGAAAAATCCGGCCGCTTACGTGCAGTCGAACCTGGTCGCGTTCGGCCACATGCTCGAAGCCTGCCGCTCGCACAAGGTCGAGCACCTGCTGTATGCCAGCAGCAGCAGCGTGTATGGCGGTAATGCAAAAGTGCCGTTCAGCGAGGACGACGTCACCGACGCCCCGGTCTCCCTGTACGCCGCCACCAAGAAAGCCAACGAGCTGATGGCGCACTCGTACAGCCACCTGTACCGCCTGCCGGCCACCGGACTGCGTTTTTTCACCGTCTACGGCCCGTGGGGCCGCCCGGACATGGCGTACTTCAGTTTTACCCAGAAACTACTCAAAGGCGACACCATTCCCGTGTTCGCCGAAGGCCAGTTGCGCCGCGATTTCACCTATATCGACGACATCGTCGAAGGCGTGGTGCGGCTGTTGTTCAAGCCGCGTCCGGATGAAGGCGAGCCGCCGCACTGGGTGTTTAACATTGGCAACAACCAGCCCGTCAAAGTGGTCGATTTCATTCAGACCCTGGAGAAGGTGCTCGAAGTGAAAGCGAAACTGGACTTCCAGCCGATGCAGCCGGGCGACGTCGAGGCGACCCACGCCGACACCAGCAAGCTGCAGAATTGGGTCGGTTACAAACCGTCCACCTCGCTGGAAGCAGGATTGACGCAATTTCGCGAATGGTATAATCGCTGGTCAACCATTCGGCCAGCGTAGCCCTTCATTATGAAAAAAGTACTGATTCTCGGTGTGAACGGTTTTATCGGACACCACCTCTCCAAGCGGATTCTGGAAACCACCGACTGGCATGTCTATGGCATGGACATGCAGTCGGAGCGCATCAGCGCGCTGCTCGAAAATGAAGCGTATAAATCGCGCATGCATTTTTTCGAGGGCGACATCACCATCAACAAGGAATGGGTCGAATACCACGTCAAGAAGTGCGACGTGATTCTGCCGCTGGTGGCGATCGCCACGCCATCGACCTACGTGAAAGATCCGCTGCGCGTGTTCGAACTCGACTTCGAGGCGAACCTGCCGATCGTGCGTTCGGCGGCCAAATACGGCAAGCACCTGATCTTCCCGTCGACCTCCGAGGTGTATGGCATGAGCCCGGACGCCGAATTCGATCCGGAAGCGTCCGATCTGGTGTACGGCCCGATCAACAAGCCGCGCTGGATCTACGCTTGCTCCAAGCAATTGATGGACCGCGTCATCTGGGGCTACGGCATGGAAGGCTTGAATTTCACCTTGTTCCGTCCGTTTAACTGGATCGGCGCCGGCCTCGACTCGATCCACACGCCAAAAGAAGGTTC
>JAQGNM010000331.1 GCA_028291845.1 Massilia sp.
CTATCGCCGCACCCTGGCCTTGCATCCGCTGTATGCCGACGCCCACAGCAACCTGCTGTTTTGCCTCAGCCAGGCGGAAAACTTCGATGCCGCGGCCCTGACGGCTGAACATGCCCGCTACGCCGAACGTTTCGAGGCGCCACTGCGCACGCGCTGGCCGCAACACGCCAACGGGCGCGATCCGCAGCGTAGACTGCGCATCGGCATCGTCTCGGGCGACCTGCGCGAGCACCCGGTGGCGGCCTTTGTCGAGCCGGTGCTGGCGGTGCTGGGCCGAAGTGCGGGCCTGTCGCTGCACGCTTACTCGAACAACCCCTATGACGACGCAGTGACGCAACGCCTTCGAGGCTGCTTCGCAAGCTGGACGCGCATTACCGGCATGGACGACGACAGCGTGGCTGCGCGCATCGGCCTGGACGCCATCGACATCCTGATCGACCTGTCCGGCCACACCGCCCACAACCGGCTGCCGGTATTCGCCCGCAAGCCGGCGCCGCTGCAGGCGAGCTGGATCGGCTACCCCGGCACCACCGGGTTGACCGCGATGGATTACTATCTCACCGACCCGTACATGCTGCCGCCCGGACAGTTCGATCACCAGTTCACCGAACGACTGGCCCATCTGCCGGTGACGGCGCCGTTTTTGCCCTCGCCGCTGGCGCCGCCGGTGAACAGCCTGCCAGCCATCGACAACGGCTACCTGACCTTTGGCAGCTTCAACCGCCCCAGCAAGTTGAGCCGCCCGGTGATCGCCCTCTGGTCGCGCGTGCTGCGTGCGCTGCCGTCGTCACGCATGCTGCTCGCCGCCATGCCCTCCGATGGCAGCAACGAGGACATCGCATCGCTGTTCGCGCTCAATGGGGTGGCGCGCCGGCGCCTCGATTTCTTCCCGCGCGCCGATATTGCGTCCTACCTCGCGCTGCACCACCGGGTCGACGTCTGCCTCGATACGTTTCCCTATTCGGGCGGTACCACCACCCTGCACGCGCTTTACATGGGCGTGCCGACCCTGACCCTGGCCGGCGACACCGCCGCCGGACGTCAGGGCGCCAGCATCATGCGCCACAGCGGCCTGCCCGAATTCATCGCTGGCGACGAAGCCGAATTCACAGCCCTTGGCGTACAGCTGGCACGCGACCCCGGCGCCTTGTCCGCCATCCGCGCCGGACTGCGCCAGCGCTTTTTGGCGCCATCCTCGGACGCCATGGATGCCGTCGCCGACGGCGTCGAACGGGCGCTGCGCGCCATGTGGCGGCGCTGGTGCGCCGGCCTGGCGGCGGCGCCGCTGCGAATCGACCTGGCGGCCGCTGACGCATGAAAACGCCCACGCCGCCGATCTATGTGACCCAGCCGCTGCTGCCGCCGCTGGAACAATTCATGCCCTACCTCGAGCAGATCTGGGCCAACAAATTCGTCACCAACAGCGGCCCCTTCCACCAGCAGCTGGAAAGCGCCCTCTGCGAGTACCTCGGCGTCGACCATATTTCGCTGTTCGTCAACGGCACCATTGCGCTGATGACGGCGCTGCAATCGCTCGACGTCAAGGGAGAGGTGATCACCACGCCCTACTCGTTCGTCGCCACCGCGCACGCGATGATGTGGAACGGGATCAAGCCGGTGTTCGCCGACATCGAACCAGGCAGCTTCAATCTCGATCCGGCACGCATCGAGGCGGCCATCACCGCCGACACCCGCGCCATCATGCCGGTGCACTGCTATGGCCGTCCCTGCGACAGCGCGGCCATCGACGCCATCGCCCGCCGCCATGATTTGAAGGTGATCTACGACGCCGCCCACGCTTTCGCCGTGCGCCAGGACGGCGTCAGCGTCCTGCGCCAGGGCGATCTGTCGGTGCTGAGTTTTCATGCGACCAAGGTATTCAACACCTTCGAAGGCGGCGCCATCGTCAGCCCGGACGCCGCCACCAAGCGCCATATCGACAATTTGAAAAACTTCGGCATCATCGACGAGGTGACCGTGGTCACCCCAGGTATCAACGGCAAGATGAGCGAGTTCAACGCCGCCTTCGGCCTGCTCCAGCTGGCGCATATCGACGCCGCGCTGGCGCGCCGCCGCGACATCGACCGCCACTACCGGCGTACCCTCGAAGGCGTGACCGGCATCGTCTGCCTGCCGCACGACGCCGGCGTGAGCGCCAACGGCGCATACTTTCCGATCCTGGTCGGCCCCGGCTACCGTCTCGACCGCGATACCCTGTACCACAAGCTGCGCGATGCCGGCATCGTCGCGCGCCGCTATTTTTATCCGCTGATCAGCGACTTTCCCATGTACCGCGCGATGGCATCGGCGGCGCCTTCGAACCTGCCGAACGCCACGCGCGCGGCGGCGCAGGTGATCTGCCTGCCAATCTACCCCGACCTGGACGCCGAGCAGATCGAGCGCATCGTCGCACTCATCGCCGAAGCGTAAAACTCAATAAAAATACAGGCAGGTATCCCAGCGGTCTTCCGTGTGATGACGCAGGCCGATGCGGTAGTCCGCTGCGATGCTGTCGATCCATGCGGGAATGTCGAGCAGGTCGGCCGAGCGGTGATAGGCCGACACCAGCAGCTTCGGCCGCGCCGCGCGGATGGTGCGCTCGGCGCCTTTCAGGGCCGGCAATTCGAAGCCCTCGATGTCCATCTTGATAATGGTCGGCGCATCGTCGACGATGTCGTCGATGCGCTCGACAGCCACATAATCGGCTTCGGGACAGGCATCGGCGCGGGTGGGCGGCAGCACCGAACCGCCATGGTGACCCAGGTGCTCGAACGGCGCCCGGCCGCGCACGTCGCCCACGGCCACCGGATGCAGCGACATCTTGGCCGCATGCGCGGTGCCGGCATATTTGCGCATGAAGCCCTGCAAGGTGGCGACGTTGATGCGGTCCGGCTCGATCATCCACGAGCGCGCAAAGCTGCCCTCGGTGGCATGCATCAGCGCGGTGGTCGATTCGCCGATGGAGGCGCCGCAGTCGACCATTTTTTCATCCTTGTCGAGGGCGAACAGGCCGGAGCGCACGTACAGGGTGGAATACGGCCGGGCGACATTGAGGAACCACTCGGGGTTGCCGGTGAGGTGAAAGGTCAGCACCGCATGCAGCGTGTCGGCCGAATACGGGTCGGCCATGCGGCGCACCAGTTGCTGGTATTCGCCGGCGCGTGCGGCGATCACGGCGCCCCAGTCGTGCACGCGATGGTCGAGCACCGCGTTGAGGTCGAAGGCGCGCGCGATTTGCTCGAAATTCGCCAGCGCGATGCCGCGGTCACGGCACAGGCCATCGAAGAACCGCCGCGAATAATCGGAGCGGCAGGCGTTGACGCCAACCAGGTCAGGGTCCTGGCGCGCCATCTCGAGGAAGCGATCCGACGAGATGAAATCGAGCCCGTGAAACTGCTCGCCGCGGTGGGCGCGGAAGTCGTCGACCACGCACAGTACGCGCGCCCTTGCGCGCAGCGCGTGGATCAGGTGGCCGCCGAAATCACTGCGGCCGAGCAGCACGATGGCCGTATCCGCGCCGCGCTTGGCGATGATCTCGCGCGTTTTCGCCGGCACGGCAAACAGCCGATCATGGCGATACAGTTCGAGCGCCGCAAGGAAGGCTTGTTCTGGCGTGAACGCGCCAAGAGCAAGGCGCGACGCAATGGTGTCGGATTGGAAGGACGGCATGGTATGGCTCTTTCGAATTGAATGGACGATCGAATTTGACTTTCTTGTACAGCGAGCGCGTGCAGAAATTTCGGGGGCACGCTGTCTCTCGGGTTTTCGTACGCCAGCTTCCAGTTGAACTTGCCCTCGCAGGTGGTCATCATCACTTCGCCGTCGTACGCCAGAGGATTGCGCCATGCTGGCCAGCAGGGCCGCGCCGAACTGCTGCCTGATCGGCATCGGGCATGTTCGACACCCAGTTGACGTTTTCGGACAGCCAGGCCTTCGAATAAAACCACTAGCTGCCCACGATCACCAGCGGCGTGGCGTGCGTGGCCAGCACATAGGTGCGCGCGGCAACGTCGGCGTCGACCCGGCCGGGCTTGTCGACGATCGCCAGGGCGCCGATCCGCACGCCGTGGTTGACCGTCACGCCCAGGCCCAGGCGCGTGTGGGCGCCGATGTCGGCGCCGCTGCCTACCACGACACCCTCATCGAGCCAGGCCGACTCGCCGATCGACACGCCGGCAGCCAGCACGGCGCCGGCGCCGATCACGGCGTTGGCGCCGATCCGGCAGCCGTGGCCGATGATGGCGCCGGCGCCGATCAGGCAGTTGTCGCCGATGACGACACCGGCGCTGACGATGGCGCCGGTGCACACCAGAGGCTGCATCGGCAGGCCCAGCACGCGCGCCGCTTCGACCGCCGCCAGACGGTGGAAATTCAAAAACGCCGCATCGACGGCGACGAACACCGAGTCGCCGACGCTGCCCGCCTTGAAGCCGTCCGGGCCGTCGAGGGCAGCGGCCACCGCGGCGGCGTCAGCGCCGGCGTCGATCGGCACGGCGCGCAGTTCCAGCGACGGCGCCGATGCGCGCCAGGCTTCGAGGGCGGCCGCCAGCGCGCTGCCATGGCCGATGATCACTTTACAGGGCAATTTTCCCCTCCATCACTTCCATGTACCACAGCGCGATACCTGCATTGGTGGTTTCGTAGTCGCCCAGGTGGGCCGGCCGGCTGCCTGCATGCAAGGTGCGCTGGATGTCTTCCAGCACGCCGACATCCTCCCGCAATATGCTGTCGGTACCCTGCATCAGGCCCAGTAGCACCGCCGGCGACGACGCATACGGCTGGCGCTTTTTCGCCGTCATGAAATAGACGATGATGTCGGTACGGTCCGGCCCGACCGGCAGGTGGTGTTCAATGGTGAACGAATAGCCGCCATTGCCCGATGCGATGTGCAGGTTTGGATAGACCAGCCAGTTGTAGTACCAATCCTGGTCGCGGTAGCGCTCGACGTGCTGGTGCCACGGCTCGGGCGCGGCCTTCTCCATCGGCGCGTCGCGCCCGCCGCCGCTGAAGGCGCGCAGCAGGGCCAGCGCCCGCGCCGGCCCGCCGGTGCCGTCGCGCGCCATGTTGCGCACTCCCTCGACCGCCGCCTCGTCGACGGCGGCGTTGAAGGTGACGCTCTGGTTGAGCGTGCGCGCATGCAGATAGCGCGGGTGATGGGCGTCGCGCAGGTTCTCGTACACCAGCTTCCAGTTGAAGCGGGCGTGATAGGTCGTCATGATCACTTCACTGTCGTAGGACAGCGAGGACGCAGCCAGCGTGGCCAGCATGGCCGCGCCGAATTGCCGCTTGAGCGGCATGGGATCGGCAGACAGATTGACGAACACCAGATTGCCCACGCATTCGAGGGCGAAGCGGCGCAAATGCAGGCATGCGCGTTCGGTTTGGTCAAACCGGTAAAGCGTGGCTTCGAAGGGGATGTTGGCGGGCGCGCCATCGCGGTCATAGCCCCACCCATGGTAAGCGCACACCAGCGGGCGCACGCCTTGCGGGGCGCTCTGGATCGGATTGTGTCGGTGCAGACAGGTGTTTTCAAACGCCTGCAGCGCGCCGTCGAAGTTTTGCACGACCACGGGAATGCCGAAAATGGTCCGCGTGATGAACGCGTTATGCTTCTCCAGCATGGTCTTCAGGCCGATGAACTGCCACAAGGGCGTGAGCAGCAGTTCGCGTTCCCGCTCGAACCAGGCCTGATCGATATACGCCTTTGGCGGCAGGGGCGAGCGCATTATTTGAAACGGAAGATCTTGGCCGGATTGCCGATCATCGTCACCCCCGGCGGCACGTCGGCCATGATCACGCTGCCGGCGCCGATCACCGCGCCGCGGCCCACCGTGATGCCGGGCAGGATGGTGGCGTGCGGATAGACGATGACGTCCTCGCCGATGCGCGCGCCGCCGCCGATAAAGGCGAAGCTGTGGATCGAGGCGTACGAGCCGATCTCGACCTCGTAGCCGATCACCGCGGTCGATTGCACCAGCACGAAATCGCCCAGCCGGGTGTCGGCGCCCATCTGCACTTCGCGGTCGAAGATGCAGCCCTGACCCATGCGGATATTGGCCGCGCCGCGCAGGCCCGTGCACAGATTCATGAAGCGCGCGCCCTGCGCCAGTAGCGGCGCGGCGTACTTGCGCCGCATCGCCGGTTCACCCAGGGCGCAGACGAACATCGGGTCGGGCGGCGCCCGGTACGGCGCCACCTGATAGGTGAGCGGGTCGCCCAGCACCGGCAGCGGCGCGGTCGCCGCCAGGGCCGTGCGGCCGTCGAGAAAACCCGCGGGGCGCCACAGCCGGTTGCAATCGGGATCGCCCAACGCTGTCGACAGCATGGTGCGGCCGAAACCGCCGGCGCTGATGATAAAGACATCCCACGGCGGCAGATTGCCGCTGTCGTCATGGTTGCCGTTCACGTCCATGTCAAACCTCCGTCAAGGTCGATGGTGGTGCCGGTGACCTTGCGGCTGGCGTCGGCCAGCAGGAACACCGCGGCGTTGGCGACATCCTCGGGCTGCCCCAGGCCGAGCGGGTAATGGCTGCTCTTGGCTGCCAAAAATTCCTTGTCGGTGGTCGACATCGGCGTTTCCACCATTGCGGGCGAGAGCGTGTTGGCGCGCATCTCGCGCGCCGCCACTTCCAGCGCCAGGCAGCGCACGAATCCTTCCAGCGCAGCCTTCGAGGCCGCGTAGGGGCCGACCCCCACAGTGCCGGTATGGGCGGCAATCGACGACAGGTAGACCAGCGAGGCGCCGCGCCGCAGTCTTTTTTTGAACAGCAGCCGCTGGGTCAGCATGACCGGGGCGGTGAAATTGACTTCGAATACCGCATCGAGCATCGGACGCTGCAGCATGCGCACCGGCGCCAGGCCGGTGGCGCCGGCCGAGTGCACCACGCCATCGATCTCGCCGCACTGGTCGACCAGCGCGGCCACCTGCGCCGCATCGCGCAATTCGGCCACCACCACCCGATGGCGCGCCGCGCCGGCCCGCTCGAGCATGGCCAGCGTCTGTGCCAGCCTGCCCTGGTCGCGCGCGGTGAGGATGACGCTGGCGCCGGCGCGCGCAGCGGCGATCGCCACCGCCTGGCCGATGCCACTGGAGGCGCCGGTGACGAGGATGGTTTTGTCGTTCAGGGAAAAAGGATCGCTCATGCTGTTCAAGCCACTCATGCTAGCGTACGTGCAGCGACAGGCCGGCATCGACCACCAGCGAGGCGCGCGACACCCAACGGCTGGCCGGCGCCAGCAAATAGACGATCGGGCCGGCCACGTCGTCGGCCTCGATGGCGCCAAGCGCCGCCGGCGCCTGGGCCGCGGCCATGCTCACGCCGGCTTGCAGCCCGGCCAGCATCGGCGTCTCGACGTAGCCGGGCGAAACGCAGTTGGCGCGGATGCCCTGCCTGGCCTGCTCGGCCGCCAGCGTGCGCACCGCCGCCGTCAGCGCGGCCTTGGCGCCCGCGTACATGGCCGAACCGGCAAAACCCCAGTGCTGGGCGGCGCTGGTGACGTAGACCAGGGAGGCACCCGCGGCGATCTTGCGCTTGGCGAGCAACAGCTGCGTGAGCAGCATGGGAGCATCGAAATTGGTGGCAAACATGGCGTCCAGGTGGCGCTGCGACACCATGCGCACGGGCGCGAGTGCGGCGATGCCGGCGCTGAAAACGCAGCCGTCGAGCAGCGGCGCCTGCGCCACCAGCGTCTCGCGCGCGGCCGGGTCGAGCAGGTCGCCGACCACGCTGGCATGGCCGCCGCCCTCGAGCGAGGCGAGCACCTGCGCCAGCCGCACGGCGTCGCGCCCGCACACCGTCACCGATGCGCCCATGCGTGCGCACAAGCGGGCCGCGGCCGCGCCGATGCCCGACGACGCGCCCGTGACCAGGATATGCCGGCCCTGCAGGCTGAACGGCGAGGCGGTCACGCTTCGATCAGGGCCGGAAACACGGCGTCTTGCACGTCGATGATGCAGCTGCCCCACGACAGGCCGATGCCGAAACCGGACATCAGAACTTTTTTCGATCCGCCGCGCAGTTGCTCATGGATGCGCGCCGTCATCGTCACCGGAATCGAGGCGCCACTGGTATTGCCGAATTCGGCCAGGGTCGATGGCACTTTTTCCACCGGCAGGCCAAGCTTCTTGCGGATGGTCTCGTTGATCATGCGGTTGGCCTGGTGGAAAACGAAGTAATCGATGTGCTCGATCGGGCAGTTGGCGTACGCGAGCAGATTGCGCACCGCGGGCGGTACCTGCTGGGTCGAAAAGCTCAGCACCGCGGGGCCGTCGAGCACCAGCGCGGCAGGACTACGCCAGATGCCGTCTTCGTCCTTGACCGGCACGGCGTGCTGCAGCCCATATGGTTCGCGGTGGCCGCCCGCCGGCAGCATGATGGCGCGAAAGCCGCTGCCGTCGCTGTTCAGGTCAAAATACATCGGCGGCGCGTCGGCGTCGAATTCAAGGGCGGTGGCGGTGCCGGCGTCGGAAAACAAGGGGTCGAGCACCGACGCCGCGCGGTCGCCGACCAGCAGCAGCCCTTTTTTCACGCCACCGGCCGAAATCATCGATCCCAGCAGGTGCAGGCCGAAGGCATACGCCGAACAGCCCAGATTGACATCGAAGGCGATGGTGGTCTGCTTGAGCTTGAGCCGGTCCTGCAAGATGATAGCGGTACCGGGGATCAGGTAATCGGGCGACTGGGTAACCACGATCAGGGCGTCGATGTCGTCGCGCTGCCACGCCAGTTCGGCCAGCAGCTGCTCCGTGGCGACCAGCGCCAGGTCGGAAAAACACTGCCATTCAGAGCAGATGCGCCGCGTCTCGATGCCGATATTGCGCACCACGCGCTCACGCGCCGAGCGTAGCTGCGGCGGGCAGTCGCGGATATTGTCGACGATACGGCGCGGCACACAGCTCGTCATGCCGGCATATCGCACATTGCGGATCGTCGCCTGAGCCATGGGTCAGCCGATCAGCTGGTAGACGTCGCGCAGATATTTGCACTTGACCAGGTCGGCGCCGGTGACGACTTTGTCATACTCCATGTCGAACATGATGATCACGCCCAGCGCCGCCAGCGAGTCCCACTCGGGCAAGGCCTTCAGGTCGGTGTCGCCGGTGAGCTCGACGGCATCCTGGAAGTCGACCGCGTTGCTGAATTTTTCTACGAATTGTTCAAGAGTATCCATCAGCTGCCTTAGCAAATTAATAGGTGTAGCACTTTGTCGATTGTCAATTGTCGGTTCTCAAATAAGCGACGAATTACTTTGTAGCCACATCATAGTGCAAAAGGCTGGAGGCTGAAATGGCGAACTGGTACATATTCCGGGTGCTGCTTCACCGACGCCTGCCCTCCTGTTGCATCGTTTAGGTGAATGCGCGCACCGATTTGGCGCGCCGCGACGATCTCCCCCGGGCAAGCACATCTGGCACGCTTCGTGCATCAGTCATCACGTGGGTCAACGGCGATCCACCCGAATACGACAGTACCCCGTCCAACGAAGGACAAGCACGGACAACGGCGTCCGCCCATCCAGGTTGATTCATTCACCCGGCTGCGCGGACGCCTTTTTGTTTTCAGTTCAAACAAACGGGATCGATCATGGCAAATAGTAAAGCCACCACCATCAAGCTGTTCTCCTTCGCTACCCCGCCGATGCGCGCCTTCCACCTCACCTGGATGGCGTTCTTCGTCTGCTTCTTCGCCTGGTTCGCCTGCGCGCCGCTGATGCCTGTCATCAAAGGCGAATTCGGCCTGTCGCTGGCGCAGATCGCCAACATCAATATCGCGGCCGTCGCCATCACCATCCTCGTGCGCCTGCTCGTGGGGCCACTGTGCGACCGTTACGGCCCGCGCAAAACCTACACCGGCCTGCTGGCGCTGGGCGCCATTCCCGTCATCGGCGTGGCGTTCGCGCACAGCTACGAAACCTTCCTCATGTTCCGCCTCGGGATCGGCGCTGCCGGCGCCAGCTTCGTCATCTCCCAGT
>JAQGNM010000349.1 GCA_028291845.1 Massilia sp.
GCCCGGACACGATCCTGGTCTCGGTCATGCTGGTCAATAACGAGATCGGGGTGATTCAACCGATCGACGCGATTGGCGAACTGTGCCGCTCGAAGGGCATCATTTTCCATTGCGATGCCGCACAAGCGACCGGCAAGGTCAAGATCGATCTTGCCAACAGCAAGGTCGACCTGATGACCTTCACCGCCCACAAGACTTACGGCCCGAAAGGCATCGGCGCCTTGTATGTGCGCCGTAAGCCACGCGTGCGCCTGGAAGCGCAGATGCACGGCGGCGGCCACGAGCGCGGCCTGCGGTCGGGCACCTTGCCGACCCACCAGATCGTCGGCATGGGCGAAGCCTTCCGCCTGGCGCGCGAAGAGATGGATAGCGAGATCACGCGCGTAAAAGCGCTGCGCGACCGTCTGGCCAAGGGCCTGCAGGAGATCGAAGAGGTTTATATCAATGGCGACATGGATCACAGGGTTCCCCACAACCTCAAAGTCAGTTTTAACTATGTCGAAGGCGAGTCGCTGATCATGGCGATCAAGGATATCGCCGTGTCGTCAGGTTCGGCTTGTACATCGGCCAGTCTGGAACCATCTTATGTGCTGCGCGCGCTCGGCCGCAGCGACGAACTGGCGCACAGCTCGATCCGTTTTACCATCGGCAGGTTCTCCACTGAAGCGGACATCGACTTCGCAGTGGAACTGCTGAAATCGAAGGTACATAAATTGCGCGAACTGTCGCCCTTGTGGGACATGTTTAAAGAGGGAATTGATATCAGTTCCATCCAATGGGCAGCCCACTAATCGGAATCATCAAGGAGCATCATCATGGCTTATTCAGACAAAGTACTCGATCACTACGAAAACCCACGTAACGTGGGCGCCTTTGACAAGGGCGACGAAACCATCGGCACCGGCATGGTCGGCGCTCCCGCTTGCGGCGACGTCATGAAACTGCAAATCAAGGTCGGCGCCGATGGCCTGATCGAAGACGCGAAATTCAAGACCTACGGCTGCGGCTCGGCGATCGCTTCGAGCAGTCTGGTCACCGAATGGGTCAAGGGCAAAACCCTGGACCAGGCGCTGTCGATCAAAAATACCGAAATCGCTGAAGAACTGGCGCTGCCGCCGGTGAAGATTCACTGCTCGATTCTGGCGGAAGACGCCATCAAGGCCGCCGTGCTGGACTACAAGACCAAGCACCCGGCAGCAGTCGCTTAAAGCGGGAAGCTGGAGGAACCATGGCAATCACACTGACCGAAAAAGCGGCCAAGCACATCAACCGCTACATCGAACGGCGCGGCAAGGGGCTCGGCTTGCGGTTCGGCGTGCGCACGACCGGTTGTTCGGGCCTGGCCTATAAACTCGAGTACGTCGACGAGTCGGCGGCCGAGGACCAGGTGTTCGAGTCGCACGGCGTCAAGGTGTTCGTCGATCCGAAAAGCCTGCCCTACATCGACGGCACCGAGCTCGATTTCACCCGCGAGGGCTTGAACGAAGGTTTCAGGTTCCGTAATCCGCACGTGAAAGATGAATGCGGCTGCGGCGAGAGCTTCCGTATTTAATTCAAGCTTATGCAGAACCACTTCGAGCTGTTTCATTTGCCGGCGCGCTTCGACGTCGACCCGCGCGCCCTGGACACCGCCTACCGCGACGTCCAGGGCCAGGTGCATCCCGACCGTTTCGTCAATGCCGGCGACGCCGAAAAGCGCGTCGCCATGCAGTGGGCCACGCGCGCCAACGAGGCGTATCAAACCCTGAAAAACCCGCAAAAGCGCGCGCGCTACCTGGTCGAACTGAATGGCGTCGATCTGCAGACGGAATCGAACACGGCCATGCCGATGGACTTCCTGATGCAGCAGATGGAGTGGCGCGAAGCACTCGGCGACGCCAGGGCCGCGAAAGACGAAGCCGCCCTCGACGCCCTCGACGAGCAGGTCAAGAAAGAAAAAAAATCGCAGCTGGCCGAAGTCGGCCGCCAGCTCGACGCCCACGACTACGCTGCCGCCGGCCAGACCGTGCGCGCCCTCATGTTCCTCGATAAATTCACCGACGAACTCCAGCACGCCTTCTCCGCCATCGAAGCGTAGAGCAGGGGGACTGGCACCTTCGGTGCCTGTCCCATGCATCCATCCCACAATAATAAGTCTCACCAATGGCCCTCCTGCAAATCTCCGAACCCGGCATGTCGACCGCCCCCCACCAGCACCGCCTGGCAGTGGGCATCGATCTCGGTACCACCAACTCGCTGGTCGCCACCGTCCGCAGCGGCATCCCGGAAGTCCTCGCGGACGAAGACGGCCGCCCGCTGTTGCCCTCGGTCGTGCGCTACCTGCCCAACGGCCACGCCAACATCGGCTTCAAAGCCCAGGCGCAGCAAACGGTGGACCCGAAAAACACCATCGTCTCGGTCAAGCGTTTCATGGGCCGCGGCCTGGCCGACATCGCCCATGCCGAGAATCTGCCCTACGATTTTCAAGACAAGGGCAGCGAAGGCGGCATGGTGCAGATCCGCACCGTCGCTGGCGTCAAAAGCCCGGTCGAGATCTCGGCGCAGATCCTGGCCACCTTGCGCCAGCGCGCCGAGGATTCGCTGGGCGACGACCTGGTCGGCGCCGTCATCACCGTGCCGGCATATTTCGACGACGCCCAGCGCCAGGCCACCAAGGACGCCGCCCAGCTGGCCGGGCTGAACGTGCTGCGCCTGCTGTCCGAGCCGACCGCCGCGGCGATTGCCTACGGCCTCGATCAGGACAGGGAAGGGGTGTTCGCCGTGTATGACCTGGGTGGCGGCACTTTCGACATCTCGATTCTGAAGTTATCGAAAGGCGTGTTCGAAGTGCTGGCCACCGGCGGCGACTCGGCGCTGGGCGGCGACGACTTCGACCATCGCCTGTTTTGCTGGATCATGGAACACGCCAAGCTGGCGCCGCTGTCCGATGAAGACACCGCCACCTTGATGGTGAAATCGCGCCAGGCCAAGGAAGTCCTGTCGACCAACGCCGCCACCACAATCGACGCCATCCTCGACTCGGGCGAGATCGTCCATTTGAAAGTGACGGCCGAAGAGTTTTGCGAGATGACCAAGCACCTGGTCGGCAAGACCATGAACGCCATCAAGAAGGCCATGCGCGATGCCGCGGTGACGGTCGACGACATCGACGGCGTGGTGATGGTCGGCGGCGCCACCCGCATGCCGCACGTGAACCGCGCCGTGCGCGAATACTTCAAAACCATCCCGCACGCGAACATCGACCCGGACAAGGTGGTGGCGCTGGGCGCGGCGATCCAGGCCAATCTGCTGGCCGGTAACCGCGCCGCCGGCGACGACTGGCTGCTGCTGGACGTGATCCCGCTGTCGCTCGGTATCGAGACGATGGGCGGGCTGGTGGAAAAAATCATCCCGCGTAACTCGACCATCCCGTGCGCGCGCGCGCAGGAGTTCACCACCTTCAAGGATGGCCAGACCGCCCTGGCGGTGCATGTACTGCAGGGCGAGCGCGAACTGGTGTCCGATTGCCGTTCGCTGGCGCGTTTTGAGCTGCGCGGCATCCCGCCGATGGTGGCCGGCGCCGCGCGCATCCGCATCACCTACCAGGTCGATGCCGACGGCCTGCTGTCGGTGGCGGCGCGCGAAACCCGCTCCGGCGTCGAAGCGCATATCACCGTCAAGCCGTCCTACGGACTGGCCGACGATGATGTGGCGCGCATGCTGCAGGAGTCGTACACCGAGGCCTCGCACGACATGGTGATGCGCGCGCTGCGCGAAGAGCAGGTCGAGGCCGAGCGGATTTTGTTGGCGACGCAATCGGCGCTCGATACCGACAGCGCATTGCTCAGCGATGAGGAACGCGCAAATATTGCGGCGCTGATGGACCAGGTTCGCGCCGCGGCGGCGGCCACCCAGGGCGCCCCTGCAGACGTGCCGGCGGTGCAAGCCGCCCTCCACGCGGCAGTCGACGCACTCGCCCACGGCACCGAAGAATTCGCCTCCCGCCGCATGGACCAGAGCGTGCGTACCGCACTGTCCGGCAAGTCGCTGGAT
>JAQGNM010000358.1 GCA_028291845.1 Massilia sp.
TATCCGATTACAACAACGGTGCAACCTTGATTCGCGCAGGGATGTGCGTACACGTTTTTCCATCGAATTTGCAATTTGGCGAGGCCGATGGAGACGCCCCTGTGTAAAATATCGTTTTAATTCTTACACCAGCAGAGGTTTGACCGCCGCCTGTCGATTATATATTCAAAATGAAGGACTTAGAGAGAATTTCTGGCGAGCAGCTTCAAACTCGACGTCCCGCAGGACAGCCCAAGATGGCAACCGAACCCAATCCCCCTTCAGCGCCGGCGTTGCAGGCGCAATTCGTCACGATCGGCGAAGAGGACGCCGGCCAGCGTATCGACAATTACCTGTTGCGTATCTGTAAAGGTGTTCCAAAAAGCCACATTTATCGCATCCTGCGCTCCGGCGAAGTGCGGGTCAACAAAGGCCGCATCGATCAGTTATACCGCCTTGCCGAAGGCGACATGGTGCGTATTCCGCCGGTGCGGGTGGCCGAAAAAGCCGCGCCGAGCGCCCCTGGCGCCGAGTTTGCCATCCTGTTTGAAGACGCCCACTTGCTGGTGATCGACAAGCCCTGCGGTACCGCGGTGCACGGCGGCTCGGGCATCTCGTATGGCGTCATCGAGCAATTGCGCGCCTCGCGCCCGGACGCCAAGTTCCTCGAACTGGTGTACCGGCTCGACCGTGAAACCTCGGGGGTGCTGATGCTGGCGAAAAAGCGCTCGGCGCTGACCAACCTGCACGAACAGATGCGCGATGGCGTCACCGACAAGCGTTATCTGACCATGGTCGGCGGCGAATGGAAGAATGCCCGCCAGCACATCAAGCTGCCGCTGCACAAATACACCACTGCCGAGGGCGAGCGCCGCGTTTCGGTGCAAGCGGGCGGCATGGAATCGCACACCGTGTTTTCGCTTCTGCGCAAGTGGCCGCAATTCGCCTTGCTCGAAGCGGAACTGAAAACCGGCCGCACCCATCAGATCCGCGTGCACCTGGCGTCGTCCGGTTTCCCCATTCTGGGCGACGACAAATATGGCGATTTCGCATTAAATAGGGTGCTGTTGAAAGCCGATGGCACCCGCGGCGCATTAAAGCGCATGTTTTTACACGCCCACCAGATCACCTTCATTCATCCTGATAGTGGCAAGTCGATAACAATAAACGCGCCTTTACCCCCAGAGTGCGAGCGTTTCTTGGTAAGCTTGGGCAAACCACAGCAGTTGGTGCGTTAATCCCCCGCGATTGACGCGCTATTTCTGCGCATCCAGTACAGCACAATCACCCCGGAAGGAGACGGCCGCCACAAGTGGCTGTGAACATGGCAAGAAAGCAATTTGACCTGATCGTTTTTGATTGGGACGGCACTTTGATGGACAGCACCGCGACCATCGTGCGCAGCATCCAGGCCGCCGCGCGCGATCTTGGGTTGCCGATCCCCCGCGATGAGCAGGCCTCTCACGTCATCGGCCTCGGGCTGCAGGAAGCACTGATGACGGTAATGCCCGATATGGAGCTGTCGATGGCGCCGAAAATGGTCGAGCGGTATAAGTACCATTACCTGGCGAAGGACCCGGAACTGGTGCTGTTCGACGGCGTACGCGACATGTTGACGGAGTTGTCGCAGGCTGGCTACTTCCTGGCTGTGGCCACCGGCAAGAGCCGGGTGGGCTTGAATCGCGCCATGAACGCCGCCGGCCTGCTGTCGATGTTCGACGCCACCCGCTGTGCCGATGAAACGTTTTCAAAGCCGCATCCCGCCATGCTGCAGGAACTGACCCGCGAACTGGGCCAGGACATGCGACGCACCGTGATGATCGGCGACACCACCCACGACCTGTTGATGGCAAGTAACGCCGGCGCCGGCGCCATCGCCGTCGAATACGGCGCCCACCCGGTAGACCATCTGCGCACCTGCGCTTCGCTGTTTTCCGCCACCAGCGTGGCGCAGTTGCACCAGTGGCTGAGCGAGAACGCCTGATGCCAGAGTCCGCCAGCGCGCTGCCGGTCGGCGCTTCCAGCGATCTGCTCGAAGGCGGCCACGGCATCCGTTTTGCCGTGCGCGCCTATGGCGCCGCCACCACCGGTTTCGTGATCCGCAAGGGCGGCGTGGTGTATGGCTACCTGAACCGCTGCGCCCATGTGCCGATCGAGCTTGACTGGGCGGAAGGCGAGTTCTTCGAATCCAGCAAGACCTTCATCATGTGCCAGACCCATGGCGCTATCTATACCCCCGAAACCGGGCACTGCGCAGGCGGGCCCTGCAAGGGCGGCCGCCTGCGGCCGATCCAGGTCGCCGAGGCGGATGGCCGCATCGTCTGGATGCCGGACGAGGTGGTGACGGCGCCGGCAGCCTGAGTTCCACCCTGGTGCTACTTTGATTAACCATTGACCACATCACTCATGAGCGAAAACAGCAGCAAGCAGCCCGACAGCCTGCCCCCGGGCGGGGCCATCAACCCTGAATGGGAGCGCACCACGCTGGAAAAGCTCTTGATGGCGACCGTGCGCGAGCAGCGCGCCGCCCGCCGCTGGGGCATCTTTTTCAAGTTGCTGACGCTGGGCGTGATCATTTTCGCGCTGTGGGCTTACGTCGACACCGGCGCCGACATCGAGAACATGGGCCGCCACACCGCCCTGATCGAAATCGACGGCGCCATCGAGAGCGACGGCGGCGGTGCGGCCGACAATGTGATCCCGTCGCTCAATAAAGCGTTCAGCGACCTCGGCTCCGTCGCTGTGGTGCTGAGAATTAACAGTCCCGGTGGCAGCCCGGTACAGGCCGGCATGATCGTCGACGAGATGATCCGCCTGCGCAAGGGCCATCCAAATAAACCCTTGTATGTGGTGGTCGACGAAATCTGCGCCTCCGGCGGTTATTACATTGCCGCCGCCGCCGACCGCATCTTCGTCAACAAGGCCAGCCTGGTCGGCTCGATCGGCGTGCTGATGGACGGTTTTGGATTTACCGGCACCATGGAAAAGCTGGGCGTCGAGCGGCGCCTGCTGACTGCCGGTGAAAACAAGGGTTTTCTCGACCCGTTCAGCCCGCAGACGGACAAGCAAAAGGCGCACGCCCTGGCGATGCTCACTGAAATCCACCAGCAATTCATCGGCGTGGTGCGCGCCGGGCGCGGCAAGCGCTTGAAAGAGACGCCGGAAATGTTCAGTGGCCTGTTCTGGACCGGCGCCAAGGCCATCGACATGGGGCTGGCCGATGGCTACGGCACCGTCGAAAGCGTTGCGCGCGACGTGGTCAAGGTGGAAGATATCGTCGACTACACCGCCCACGAAGGCTTGCCCGAGCGCGTGCTGAAAAAATTCGGCGCCGCC